>JAGPBS010000053.1 GCA_018063245.1 Alphaproteobacteria bacterium
TGATTGATAGAGCTGCCATATAATATAAGTAATCAAATCAATTCATTTAAATCAACCGAAAGTTCTAGAAGCGCAATCCTGGCAGATATACCTCTAGAACCTTCCCTAGTTAAGAGGTCTACAGTGTATTTCGAATCAATTAAAAAATCAATAACAAGCTTTCACTCAAAAGGCATTAATTTGTCTTCCTCCTGTTTTTGCAAGGTTTTTTCTTGCATTTTCTGCCTATTGAGCCTCCAATTTTGGTCTGAATCAGCATTTGCACTTGATCAGCAAGATCAAATTTTAGGAAGGCAAGCCCAGGAAGAAAAGAAACTAGAAGATCAGTTCAGGGATTTAAGAGCACCTACGGGCAAAGAGGCAATTAAAGCCCAGCCTTCAGATTTATCAACAGAAGAGCAGTTTTTATTTGAGCAAATTCAAATTATGGGGGTGACTCATTTCTCCAAAAGGCAAATGGATAGAATCACCAAACCTTTTCTCAAGAAGAAAATAAGCGTGGCTGATCTTGATGCTCTGCTCCAAAAATTAACAGATTTCTATATGGATAAAGGCTATGTGACAGCACGTGTATATTTAAAATCACCAAACTTGAAGACGCCTGTATTGATTATTCAGGTTATTGAAGGAACGCTTGATGATATTGAGGTCGAACGCAACGGCGTGCGTGATGGGCGATCACTCCTTGGCTATTCGGACTCTGGAAAATCAGCTCTGAATTTAAGAGATTTGGAACAAACGATCGATCAAATAACAAGGCTTCAGACCTATGATGCGCAGTTGGAATTAAAACCTGCTGAAGAAGAGGGTGGATCCATCGCTTACTTTAAAACAGCTCAATCCAAAAAAGTAGCGGGTCATGTGTCATATGATAACAGCGGCTCAAAAGCAACAGGGCGTGATCAAGGTGAAATTCAGTTGATTCTTGAGGATTATTTTGGAATTTATGATGCTTTCATGATCACAGGCCGCAGGGATTTAGATTTTGATGACCATCATCACAGAAGTCAGAGCCTCTCCTTTAATGCCGGAATTCCCGTTGGCTATTGGACAATGCGGTATTCAGCTTCGTACTTTGAATATAGATCAACGGTGAAAGGCAATATTGCCTCTTTCAGATCTTCTGGTTTTACAGCAACACAAAAGGCTGAACTTGAGCGGGTTTTACACAGAAATCAAGTGAGTAAGACAGGTGTGAGCTTTTTTGCCTCGCACCGTAATGCGAAGAATGCCCTTGATGATCATGTTTTAGATCAAAGCACCAATAAGATGACGCCTGTTGGGGTAAGGCTTTTTCATAATCATAGGGTTGGCCCTGGTTCTTTTTCAGGAGCGCTGACCTATAGTCAAGGGACAAGGCTTTGGGGCGCGCCAACAAGAGTGAAAGAGAATAAGCAGGCGCCCAATCCCCAGTTTAAAAAATTAACGCTTGATGCCAGTTATTCATGGCAGTTCCTAAATTCATTTTATGGATCAATTGTCGCCTTTGGGCAGCATACACCAGATCGTCTGTTCAGTTCGGAAAGAGTGTCAATCGGAGGATCATCAACCGTTCGAGGCTTTCAAGAAACCAGTATCAATGGAGATCAGGGATACTATGTTCGAAATGAGTTAGGATGGCGCTTTTATGATCCTCAAGGTGCAAAATTGAAGAAATACCTTGGTTCATTTCAAACTTTTGTGGGATTCGATCATGGCGGTTTGATTAAAGATAAACGCGATCCGCAAGAGAGAGGCCAGGTGAGCTCTGTCAGTCTCGGGTTAAGGAACCAAGGTGGCCATGTATCAACCGAGATTACGCTCTCTCGTTCCATTGATCGGCCATATTATTTGAAGGATGAGGGGCTTGTTGCCTATGGGCAAGTGACAGTTCACTTTTAAAGAAGAGAAATGATTAAAAGATCTGAGATTCTTTGAAATTTTTTTTTCTTCTAGTTGACTTTTACAAAGAGTTAACTAGAATAAGAATTCTCAAATAAATCATCTATTATTAAAAAGAGCGAAAAAAATGACTCGATCAGAATTAATCAAACAACTCATGGCCTTGAACCCTCATCTCGCAAAAGCAGATCTTGAAAAGATTGTCGTTACAATTTTTAAAAAGATTGCCGATACACTATCCGCGGATGGACGTGTTGAACTCAGAGGTTTTGGCACTTTCGGTATTAAAGTGATACCAGAACGCCCTGGCCGCAATCCAAAAACTGGTGAGAAAGTTATGATTGCTCAAAAATCAAAACCTTTCTTTAAAGCTGGAAAACAGTTAAAGGAAAAACTCAATATCGCTTAATTTAATTTTTTGCTTGGTATTATGCCTCGATAGGCTGAAAGATGTAAGTCACTATGAAAATTCTGAGTACAATCCTGGGATGTATCGTCACGTTGTTAGTGCTGATCTTTGCGATTTCGAATCGATCAGAAGTGACTTTAGCCTTTTGGCCTATTGAAGGAACCTTTTTGGTTCCCCTTTATATCGCTGCTGTTGGTTGCTTTTTGATGGGCTTTCTGTTTGCCGCTGTGATCATTGCTTATCGCTATCTTGCGATGCTGACAAAGATCTATCAATTGAATCGTAAGGTTCAGCAGCTTGAGGCAACGCTCTTTGAAGAAAAACAAAAGCGCTTCCAAGATCATGGATCCGCTCTGACATCGCGTTCTTAGGCGAGATTTTCGAAAGATAAGAAAAATCGTCATTGCGAGCGAGCAAAGCGAAGCGTGGCAATCTCTTTATAAAGATTAGATTGCCACGTCCGTTCTCGACTAAGTCGAAACCTCCTCGCAATGACGAAAATAGTATGTTTGTAGGTCTTAGCCCTTAAGCCTCATTCATATCAATGATATCAATCCCGACAATCGTGCAGCCATTATCTTGAAGATCCAAGAGCCAGTCTTGGAGTTGGCGACTAAGGGACTCAAACTGAATAGCCGTTCCCTTTAGGTTCAAAAAGTCAAGCTCTGTTAATCGAGTCATTGTCTCTGGTAATTGTTTCAAAAAGAAGTTGTCGGCCAGATTCAAAACCTTCAGCCCCTCTAATTCACCCAATGATTCAGGCAGAGTGACCAGGTTCAAAGCGCTCAGGTTGCAATATTCAGGATTTTTGAGAGTATTCAATTTGCCTTCAACAAAATCAATATCACTCGGCAAATCGATGCCTGCGACTTCCATTTGCGGCTCTGGAGCAAAGACGTCTTCGTATGCATTCATTTTTGAGGGGTCCATTGTCTTTCGTTTGAGCCAATTTTGAACTGATTCAGACAAATTATCCCATTGTATAAGCGTTCCTCTGCAATCAAGAGAGTGAAGATGCGTTAGTTTTGTGATTGAGTCAGGTAGCGTTGTAATTGGATTGTGTTGAATTTCTAAGAAAGAAAGGTGCTCTAGTCTTCCGATATCAGCAGGTAGATCTGTAATGCGATTTTCTGACACATCTAAAGTAGTCAAAGTGTTACAATTTAGAAGCTTCGAGTTGATTGTGGTTAATAGATTTAGACATAGAGTGAGTGATTGAATTGATTCTAGTGTTTCAATCTCATCAGGAATCGCTGTAATTTTGTTCATTGAAAGATTCAGGCTCTTAAGACTTTGAGCCTTTTCCCAATTGATAGGAAAGTACGTCAGCTCCTCATCAGTGATGAAAATGGATTGAACATCTCCTAGATCTGAGATTGGTCCTAAACGAATGGTTTTAGCAAATTCATCAAAATTGGGGTCAATTTCTTCCTCTGGTTTTTGTTCCATCTTTGCAATATCTTTATCGCTGATAATGACAGTGCCATTCAACTCATCGAGATTGATTGGAATGGTCTTTTGGTGGTGCAGAGTGGGAGTTGGGGGTTTTAAAGGGGATCCGGTACCTTTTGGCGGCGTTCTTGGGCTATTCAATTTTGCTGGCGATAAAGGGAGAACGGGTGTTTTTTGACTTTCTAACACATGTCTCTCAGTCAAGATCTTTTTGCTTGGCTGCAGATTTTCTTGGTCTGAAGAGCAACGCTTTTTCAAATCGGTGAGAACAACGCTAACGTTTTCTTTCCCCGAAACATTTTTTTGAGGGCTGGCCTGTTTTGGATTGATTGTAAAGACCATGGTGCTTCCTTTATTTTAAAAATAGATCATTAAATGTAATACTATCATAATTATATAAATTATGCATTAAATTTATTCAATATAGAAACATTTTTGAATGATGACTCCAAAAATACGCAATATTAGCTAAATTGAGCATTTCATGTATCGCACTATAACAAATGGGAATGTGGTCGTCAATGGGGATTTTTCTGGATGTCGATAATAAGTTAAATGCCGGCAAGTGACATTATTTCAAATTTCACTTGCAAATGTAATTAATTTTGTATATTTTGCGAATGATATTTTCATAATCCTATTATGACCCGAAAGGCACAGAAGCATGACACATTTACATGTATTAAACGAACTTAGTTCAACAGTTGAGCACCAAGAACAAGGCGTTCCTTCAGTTCAAGTAGCGCCAGAAAACCTAATTCCTAGATTATATGAAATTGCTTTTACACGCCAGTTAGAGGTGTTTAATCAGTTGCCACTTGCTGAAAGAGTGATAGAAATTCAAAACACCGCACTTACTCTAGATTTAAAGATGAGATTCCTTCAACCAGCTATAGAACGAAAGCTAAAAGAGGCTAAGACAGACGATGCCATCTTCGCTCTTTTTCAAGAGATCAAAAGCCTCTGTTCTGAAGAGACGGTTTACAATCCAGACCTCTTCCGTTTTTATATGAAACCAATCATCCAAAAAGTGCCAAGATACCAATATACGGAGGTGACATTGCAAGACTTTCTGGCAAAAACAAAAGCCTTTCCAGAAGATCCAGCTCTATCCGAAATGCTTGGGCTCTGGTATCTCGTTAAGATCGAAAATCAAGAAGAGCTTTCCTTCATTTTCCGAGAGAAGACTTTTGTAACGATGATCAAAGTCATGTATAGAATGGAAGCTACAGAAGTAAAAGCGTTTGCTGAATCTCTCAAAGAGAATAGGACGCTGACAAGTCTTAATCTTAGTAGTCGCAACATTGGAGATGAAGGCGCAAGAGCGCTTGCTGAATCTCTCAAAGTGAACGGGAGGCTGACAAGCCTTGTTCTTTATAATAACCAAATTGGAGATGCAGGCGCAAGAGCACTTGCAGATGCGCTCAAAGAGAATAGGACGCTGACAAGTCTTGATCTTAGTCGTAACAACATTGGAGATGAAGGCGCAAGAGCGCTTGCTGATGCGCTCAAAGAGAACAGGGTGCTCACAGGCCTTGATATTATGGGTAACTACATTGGAGTTGCAGTAAAACAGCTTTGGCAAGAGATGCGTGCCTTGCATCCAACAAGAAACTTTCAGCTTTAGTTTTTTGATGATTTCATGTATTGCGCTATAATAAATGGGAATGGGAATTTTTACAGATTGCTGCGTGATAGACGCAATGCATTCGCAATGACTGAAACAGAACTAAAAGACATAGCAGCGCTTGCAATAACAGGGCTCAGCAAAAGACCAAAATGGGGGTAGAAAAGCCCTGCTGCAAGCGGTATTGCGATTGTATTGTAAATGAAAGCAAGAAAAAGGTTCTGTTTGATGTTGGTAAGGGTCAGTTCACTGAGGTGTCTTGCTCTTAAAATGCCATTTAAATCACCGGAAACCAGAACAATATCAGCGCTTTCCATCGCGATATCGGTTCCATTGCCCATGGCAATTCCAACATGAGCCTGCATAAGAGCAGGGGCATCATTAATGCCATCACCAGCCATGCCAACTATATATCCTTGTTTTTGGAGCTCTTCTATATAGTGAAATTTATCTTGAGGCAAGATATCCGCTTTCACATCCTGGATGTTCAATTGCTTTGCAATGCTAAGGGCTGTTTGCTCATTATCTCCCGTGAGCATCACGATTTTGATCTGGAGTTTTGTGAGAGCCTCTAGAATCAGCTTTGTATCGGGCTTGATTTGATCCGAAATAGCAATATAACCAGCAAGCTCGTTTTGTATGGATATAAACATAATCGTTTGCCCCAATGAGCGAAGCGCCTCTATAGACTCCTGATGATTGTCCATGTTAATGCCCAAGCTCTGCAAGAGGGCTTGATTACCAAGGGCGATTGTTTTATCAGCTATTTGTCCGATCACGCCTTTGCCGGTGATTGATTGGAATTGAGTCGCTGTTTTGAGAGCGATTTCTTTGTCTTGAGCCTTTTTCAGAATGGCTTCTGCAAGAGGATGTTCACTATTTTGCTCAAGGCTCGCTGCAAAAGAGAGAAGCTCGGCCTGAGAATATCGATGATCGAATGACATAATATCAACAACGTGCGGTTTTCCCACGGTGAGCGTTCCTGTTTTATCAAGAACCAAGACGTTGATCTTTGCCAATTTCTCAAGAGCTTCGGCACTTTTGATCAGAACGCCTTCTCGTGCGCCTCTGCCTGTGCCAACCATAATGGACATTGGTGTTGCAAGCCCCAATGCACAGGGGCACGCAATGATCAGAACAGCAACACTCGTGTAAATTGCATAGGCAATCTGTGGTGCAGGGCCAAAGATATACCAAAGGATGAAAGTGATGAGAGACGTGAGCATAACACTTGGCACAAAATAAGCGGAAATATCATTCACGAGCTTTTGGATCGGCGCCTTGGATCTTTGGGCTTTTAAAACCATCTTGACAATTTGAGAAAGGAGCGTATCTTGTCCAACTTTTGTGGCCTCTATGATAAAAGAGCCAGTACCATTGAGTGTGCCGCCAATAACAGGATCGCCCACAATCTTTTCAACTGGGATGGATTCACCCGTGATCATGGATTGATCAACAGAGCTATGGCCTGTGACAATAATGCCATCAACAGGGATGCGCTCGCCTGGTTTAATACGAAGGTATTGGCCAACTTGAATCTTTGAGACGAGAATGTCACTTTCTGTTTGATGCGCGAAGGAGCTTATAAGATGTGCTGTTTTTGGCGTTAAATCAAGGAGTTGTTTCACCGCAAGACTTGTTTCAGAGCGTGCTTTTAATTCTAGCACTTGCCCCAGTAAGACAAGAGCTGTGATCACGGCAGCCGCCTCAAAATAGACATCCAGTTTTAACGCATCGCCAAAAAAGGCACTCATGATGTTGGGCGCCAGCGTGATGAACAGGCTATAGACATAAGCAACGCTAATGCCAAGAGCAATAAGGGTGAACATATTGAGATTGCGGGTCTTCAGAGAATCAATTCCTCTCATAAAAAAAGGAAATCCTGCCCATAGAACAACTGGGCTTGCTAAAAGAAGCTGAAACCAATTGAATAAAGGGTGCATGGTGAGCGTCATTAAAAAGGTAGATGATAACAGATGCGGCGCCATATTTAGTACCAGCAGTGGCAATGAGAGTGCGGCTGCAATCCAAAAGCGACGGGACATGTCTTGATATTCTGTATCCTCAGTGGGCTCATTTGTTACATGCATCGGCTCAAGTGACATGCCGCAAATGGGGCAGTGTCCGGGTCCTTCTTTGCGTATGTCGGGGTGCATAGGGCAGGTGTAGAGCATAGGGTTCCTTTGTTTTCTTATTTTAGAGAGATTTGAGACTGTTGTCAGTTTAAAAATCGTCACTCAGAGGGCCCGCCCTCGGGCCCTCTGAATGACGACTTTTAAACTCACAACCTATGTAGCAATATTTAACCCATTGTAAATCATAACTCTTAACCAAGTCTTTCATGGGTGTTGATGATAAGACGAGAAATGCGTCATTGCGAGGAAGCCGGGGGCTGACGTGGCAATCTAATAAAATAAACAAGAGATTGCCACGTCGCTGACGCTCCTCGCAATGACGAGCACACATATATCTGTACCATCTTTCATGGGTATGTAATTCAAGAACAATCAGCAATATCAGCAATTTGTCTCCATTGATGACAAAATAGCACCTCAAAAATGTTCTTATTAAGATCATTTTTACATATGTTATTGATTTTGTTGTATTTTCATCCGTGGCACGCTGGATGCAATTATAAAGGCAACATGGAAGATAAAAGTCGGAAAATCACATGTTAGAGATTAGGCGACGAAACAATAACAAACAAGAAGGAGTGAGTCAAAATGAAAAAGTATTTATTAATGACAACATGTCTATTAGCAGGGCTTTACGCTCTGCCAGCTCATGCATATTTGGCACCAACACCAAATGTGTGGGAATTTTACGGTGTTGATGCAACGGGTGCTCTTCCGACGGCAGGAACTGCCGCTATGGATGGTGATACAGCCATTCCTGACTCGACTGCTGATACAAATCTTGCAACAAAGACATACTTGGATCAGCCTGGTGGCTATGGAGTGAATGTGACAGTTTTCTTTAAAAAGATTACTTCATTTATGCCAGATACAAATAGTGATTTAACTGTAGTTTCACCTGGTGCAGGTACTTACACACTCAATTCTATTTATGAAACAAATCCAGTAAATAATAGCATTCTCGAACATAATAGAGGTGTTGACGAAGCCCCTGGTGGGGATGGTGTTGGGCTAGGCGTTCAAACAATTCCAGCATCTCCTCCAACGGCTGCGGGTTTTATTCAGTCAGTGCTTAACATCCAGGGTCCAGACGATGAGCAAGAATATTTTGATGAGATCAATTTTAATGAGCTCGTGCAAATTGATCTAGGTGTTGATTATGCAAAGTATAAAGATTGGTATATTCAATTGTCATCGATGAATCAGGGCGTTTGTGATGTTAATGGTTCTGAATTTTGCTTTGATGATCACAATAGTGCTGAAATTTACACGAGCGCAAGCGCAGATCCAAATGTTCCACTTGGGACTCTTTTAGCAACAATTGTGTCAGATGATCTCACTTTTTTAGGAAGTAGTCTTGAAAGATATCTCTATGTGAATCCAAAGGCATTACTTCATGATGACTGCTTTATTGATGAGTTGGTTGATACATCACAATGTAATTGGGACGTTGCCTTCCTTGTGAGACAATTGTCTGCAACGCCAATTCCGACTGAAACACCAGAGCCTGGTATCATTGGTCTTCTCGGTTTTGCTCTGGCTGGTCTTGGATATGCAAAAAGCAGAAGACAAGGCTAAGGCAACAGTTTCATAAAAAGAAAAATGAACCTTTTCTAACAATAAAAATACGATACCAAAACGCCCCCTAAATTGGGGGCGTCTTTTTATTGATGGGATTAACTCGTTAAAACCGTCATTCAGAGGTAGCTCTGAATGACGATATAAGAGTCCGGGATGACGAAGGGGTAGGTTTATTCCTTCTTCTCTCCAGCAATGCCTTCATCTAAAAACCTTTTAAAGGTGTCGTATGATTTTGTGCCCTCTAATCTTTTGTCGGTTCCCTGAACAATCAGCGTTGGCGTATGGACAATGTTGAGCTCTTTTAAAGTCCCAAAAGTGGTTTTAGAAACCTTGTCTTTTAGGTCGCTATTTGCCATGCATGCCTCGAAATCCTGATCGCTCAGACCAAGCTGTTCCGCATATCCTTTAAGCTTAACGCGCGGTTCATGTGACATGAGCCAATCACGCTGGTTTTGATAGAGCAGCATAACAGCTTCGTCATATTTTTCAGGTGCAGCACATGTGACAAGAGAAAGAGCCATCATAGATGCTTGATCGGCTGCAACTTCACGGATAGCGAGTTTAATTTTGCCTGTATCAACATAGTCTTTTTTGATTTGTGGCAGAATATCTTTGAAAAAGTCAGCGCAATGTGGGCAAGAAAGGCTAGAGACATTGATAACTGTGACGGGCGCTGATTCTTGTCCGATAACGCGCGAACCAGTGTAATGAAGAGCAATATCTTTTTGTGCTTTTTGGACAGACTCAGGAAAATCCTTGAGATCTGCAATTTCAGCATTGCCATCTTTGTGAAGCATCTGATAGCCCATAACGCCAACGCCTGCAAGGAATACGATTCCGAGTATCCAGGCCATAAATGATGTTTTTTCCATAGTGTCTCCTGCTTAATAAGTGCGTTTAGTTTTCTTCTTTTTTCGGCCGAATCGGACGCATAAACATCAAGAGAGGGGCGCTAACAAAGATAGATGAGAAAGTGCCAATAAAGATCCCCCAAGTGAGTGCTAAGGTGAAATCAAAGAGATTTGGTCCACCAAAAAGAAGTAAGGGTAGAATAGCAAGTAAAGTTGTCGAAGAAGTTAAAATGGTACGAGATAAAGTTTGATTGATCGACATATTGAAGATCTCTTCAAAATTTGGTTTTTTGTATTTTGTGAGATTTTCCCTGATGCGATCGAACACAATCACTGTGTCATTGATGGAATAGCCCGCAATCGTTAGAATGGCTGCGACTGATGATAGATTGAACTCAAGATCCAATAAGGAGAAAAGTCCGATGGTAACAAAAACATCGTGGAAGGTCCCCAAAAGAGCTGAGATCCCAAATTGCCATTCAAATCGAAATGCAACATAGACAGCAATTGCAAGGATCGCAAGGCCTGTTGCGATCAAGCCGTTTTTGAAAAGCTCATCGCCAACTTTTGGGCCAACCAGTTCAGTCCGGCGAATCTCAAATTTTTCACCAAGATAGTTTGTGATTTCTTGTGTTGCCTTGTTTGTGGCTGCAATATCACTCTGTTGTTGAACATTGATCATAATTTCACCGTCAGCCCCGGCAGATTGAAGCGCAATTTCGCCCAAATCCATTTTTTCGAGATCAGATCGGATGTCTGCAAGCGAATATTCGTTGAGCGCCTTGGCTTCAATCAAAATACCGCCTTTGAAATCAATCCCCATGTTGAGGCCTTTAAAGCCAAGGCTTGCAAAAGAGATAAGGAATAAAAGAAGTGTGAATCCGTATGCGAAGTATCTTTTGCCAACAAAGTCGATCTTTGTTTGATCAGGAATAAGCTTCATGGGAATGGTGAAAAAACGGCCGGTCATCGAAAAGTCCCTTTCATGTCAGGAAAATGGTTCAATAAAGAAGATTATACACTTCTGCGATAATAATGCCAATGCCAAATAGCATTAAAAATTTTGGCATAAAAGAGCTCCCGAAGACTTGATAGCGATATTTGGTGTTTTCTCCGTAAGGATGGCTGTGTCTCATTTTTAAGACGAGCATCGATGGAATGATAACAGCCAAAAAGCTGAGAGCAACAGCCGCAAAAGCAAGCGCATGAACAAATGCATCGGGATAAAGCAGTGAGACAAAGAGTGGAACTGAAACGGTCATGAGCAAGGCAAGAAAATGCGTTTGTTTGATTTTGAAATTTGTCAGAAATTCTTTAAAGAAATCATGTAACCCCATACCAACAGCCAGAAACGACGTGATAATCGTAAAAAAAGTAAAGAAGTTCACATAGAAAATCAGCTGTCCTTGCTCGCTCATCTGTGACAAAGTATCGATGAAAAGACCAAGCTCTCCTTTTTGTCCAATGAGTGTTGCAAAACTATTGTCTCCGATCATCGGAATCGTTCCTAAAGAGCAGAGTTCCCAGAGTGTGTAGAAGAGAATAGGAAAAAGGCTGCCAGAGATAATAGCAAGTCTTGTATGCTTTGGATGTGGGCCGATGTATTTGACAATAGCAGGAATCGAGCCATGAAAACCAAAGGCTGTAAAGAATACGGGAATGGCAAGCCAGTAAGGGCTTGTTTTTGAAAAATCAAATGGAATGCTGATGAGAAGATTCTCAGATTTGATCAAAGGGAAGAGGGTGCTGATCAGTAAAATAAAGAACCCAAGCTTGAAGATGAAGAAAAAGCGATTGATGTAATCGGTTCCGCTTGCTGGAAAAATAAGAGCAATACATCCCAAAAGTGTAAAGATGATCTGCCATCCAGAAATGGAAAAGTCTGAAACAATGTTTTCGAGCGGTGTTTGTCCTAGTGAACTTGTTAAAGATGAGGCTCCGCCTGAGATATAGGCGGCAAGCAGTGCGTAAAACAGAATGACAATCGATGCAAATGAGATGATGTGCCAAAAGCGACCAAGGACTCTTTTTGCAAGATATGCAATGCTTTGAGCTGAGCCATATCGAAGATTAATTTCAAAGGTAAAAAGAGCAGAGCAAATCATGAATGACCACATGATCATCATGAGCAAAAAAGCAGCAGGAAAGCCAATGCTAGCTGATGCTAAAGGAAGAGCGAGCATGCCTGCGCCGATTGCTGTGCTGGCAATTAAAAGAGAGGCGCCAATTGTTTTTAAAGTGAGTGAAAGTCTCATGTTTTGTCCAAATAATTTTGTAAATAACAAGATTGTTACTTTGTGTGTTGCCGCACCGTCACTCAGAGGGCCCGCCCTCGGGCCCGCCCGTCAGGCCGAAGCCTTGGCGTAGGCTGATGGAGTCTCTGCAATCTCTTAACAACATTGCCTTAGGTTGTTGTTTAATGAGATTCCATCCTCCTACGCTAAAGCTTCGGCGGGACAAGCGCCACCCTTTAATAGGGCGGCTCTGAATGACGGTTCTTAATACTTACTCTCATTATGTAGAGGTCTTAATGGTCCGTCATAGTATACAGATTTTTAAAAATGAATAAAGAGTTAACTTATTTCCCACAAGCGCCTCTTTTTTGTGGTATAAAGAAAGTAAGAGAGGGTATCTCTCTTTTTTATGAAAAGACATAGACAGGGACTTTAATCTATATTAGATTAGGAATGGTTCAAAAATTCTGAACCAATTTATCTCATTAATGTGATTCAAAGGTCTTATCTCATGCTCTTATCTCGTTCATTTCTTCCGATTTTGAAGGAAGATCCTAAGGAGGCTCAAATTGTCTCGCATCGTCTGATGCTCAGAGCCGGTATGATTCGTCAAACCGCTGCTGGAATCTACGCTTGGCTCCCGCTCGGGTTCAAGGTTCTGAAGAAAATTGAACAAATTGTACGTGAAGAGCAAGATAAAGCAGGCGCTCTTGAGATGTTGATGCCAACGCTGCAACCTGCAGAGTTATGGCAAAAAAGTGGAAGATATGATGCTTATGGCAAAGAAATGCTGCGCATCAAAGATAGGCACGATAGAGATCTTCTTTACGGGCCAACAAATGAAGAGATGTTGACTGATATTTTTCAATCAGTTTGCAAGTCATACAAAGACCTGCCAAAGCAGCTTTACCACATACAGTGGAAATTTAGGGATGAAATTCGTCCACGTTTTGGATTGATGCGGGGACGCGAATTTTTGATGAAAGATAATTATTCCTTCGATTTGACTTATGAGGGGGCGAAATTATCTTATCAGACCATGTTCTTGGCCTATTTAAAGACCTTTAACCGCTTGGGCATTAAGGCCATTCCAATGAAGGCTGATACAGGTCCGATCGGCGGTGATATGAGCCATGAGTTTATTATTCTGGCTGAGACAGGGGAAAGTGCAGTTTTCTGTGATGAAAAACTCATGGATATTTGTGCAGCAGCTGAAACACAAGGATATGGTAATGCAGCTGAGCTTGATCAGTTCTTTGCAAAATGGACAGAGCCTTATGCAGCGACAGATGAGATGCATGATCCTGCAAAATGTACTGTGCCTGCATCAGATTTGCTCCAAGCGCGCGGTATTGAAGTTGGGCATATCTTCTACTTCGGAACAAAATATTCCGAATCAATGGAAGCCTATGTGATGAACCCTGAAGGCAAGCAAGTGCCTGTTGAGATGGGATCTTACGGTATTGGTGTGTCACGCTTAGTGGCAGCGATTATCGAGGCAAGCCATGATGAGAATGGTATTATCTGGCCAATGAGTGTTGCGCCTTATGATGTGGTGCTGGTGAACCTGCGTCCTGATGATGAAGCAGGAAAAGCTTATGCTGATGAGCTTTATGCGTCTCTGAAGAGAGCGAATATTGATGTTCTCTACGATGATCTGGAAGATAATCCAGGGACAAAATTCTCAAGAGCCGATTTGCTTGGGATCCCTTATCAGATTGTTGTTGGTCCTCGTGGTTTAAAAGAAGGCACCGTTGAATTGAAAGAGCGTAAATCAGGAAATCGCGAGACGATTTCAAAAGATGAAATTGTCGCAGCCTTTATGGCAAAGCACAATCATGGCATCACGTCATTGGGTGGCAAAGCAAAGCAAATTTTGACAGAATTGTCTGATATTGCTTTTGAACCGATTGCGGCCAGCTGGTAAGAGGAGAGGCAATGTTTCAGTATTTCGAGCGAAAGTTAGCCCTGAGGTATTTAAGAGCCAAGCGCAAGGAAAGTTTTATTTCCGTGATTGGGATCCTTTCATTTCTAGGGATTTTGCTTGGAATGGCGACTTTGATCATCGTGATGTCTGTGATGAATGGCTTTAGGGATGATTTCCAGGATCGTATTTTGGGATTGAATGGACATTTTCAAATCACTGATATGGGGCATCCGCTTGAAAAGTACGAAGATGTGATGAAAAAGATTTCGCAATTAAGTACAGTCAAGGCGGTCTATCCCTTTATTGAATCACAAGCTTTGGCAACATCAAACAACAATTCTCAAGGGGTGATGGTCAGAGCCATGTCAATGAATGGCTTCATGACAAAGACAAAACTTCTGGATTCGATTGTCTCGGGTCCTTTTGAACTGAAAAATTTCACAGGTCGTAAAGCCATTGTGGGTGCCCTTATGGCAAGGAATTTCGGTTTGAGCGTTGGGGATCAATTTACTGTGATTAGTCCAAAAATGATGGCAACAGCTTTTGGTTCAGTGCCAAGGCAAATGGTTTTGGAAGTCGCTGCTGTCTTTCGTATTGGCATGTATGAATATGATCAGAGCTTTGTATTTGTGCCTTTTGCAACAGCACAGCAATTTTTTGATATGGGACAATCGGTCACAAGCCTTGAGGTTTTGATCTATGACATCAATCAAACAGAGCAGGTCGGTAATCAAATCTATCCACTTCTTGGGCCTTATCAAGATTTACGTGACTGGAAAAGTTCGAGCGGATTTTTAGATGCTTTAATGGTTGAGCGCATTGTGATGTTTATCATTTTGACTTTGATGATTTTAATTGCAGCTCTCAATATTATTTCGGGCATGATCATGCTGGTCAAAGATAAAGGCAAAGATATTGCGATTCTGCGCACAATGGGTGCAACGCAGGGCATGATTATGCGGATTTTCTTTATGGTGGGTGCATCGATCGGTGTTGTAGGAACTTTTGTTGGAACGGTGATTGGTGTTCTGTTTGTGGTAAATATTGATCATTTCCATCGCTTTGCAGAATCACTGCGTTTTACATTTCCCGCTGTTGCGGATTATATGAGTCGTCTGCCAGCCGTTTTGGATTGGGCGGATGTGATTTTCTTTGTGATCCTATCTTTGACCTTGTCTTTCTTAGCGACGCTTTATCCGTCATGGAAAGCAGCTCAGCTAGATCCTGTGGAGGCCCTTCGCTATGAGTAAAAGTAAAAATCCAGTTCTGGATGTTCAAGATGTTTTCCACGGCTATGGCCATGGCAATACACGTGTTGATGTTCTGC
>JAGPBS010000054.1 GCA_018063245.1 Alphaproteobacteria bacterium
CTTCCCATTGGTCATCCCTTAAATCATACAACTTTCAACTCCTTTTCTTATTATTAGAAGTTCAGTATATCATAAAAAAAATTAAATGTCGACACTACCTAATACTGAAATAAGTTCTTCATCATCTATGATGTTGGCTTTCATTAACCGTCATTCAGAGCCACCTTCTTAAGAGGTGGCGTGGAATCTCTACAAAGCTTCAAAAAATATTGAACTTTGTTATTTCTAAGAGACTCCACGCCCTCCTAAAGGGAGGGCTCTGAGTGACGGTATTAAATTATTCCACTTGTATAAACAAGCTCAGTATAAAACACTACCTAACAACAAATTACCTTGTCAGAGGCTTATACTTAATCCTGTGTGGTTGATCAGCTTCTGCTCCAAGACGCTTGCGCTTATCTGCTTCATAATCTTGATAATTTCCTTCAAACCAAACCACTTGGCTATCACCCTCAAAGGCAAGAATGTGCGTTGCAATTCTATCAAGGAACCAACGATCGTGGGAAATAACCACAGCACAGCCAGCAAATTCTTCCAAAGCATTTTCAAGAGCGCGCAATGTATCGATATCCAAGTCATTGGTTGGCTCATCGAGTAAGATCACATTCGCCCCCGATTTGAGCATTTTCGCCAAATGCACTCGGTTTCTTTCACCACCAGATAATTGGCCAACACGCTTTTGTTGATCACCGCCTTTAAAGTTAAAAGATGAAACATAAGCCCTTGATTGCATTGTTTTTTTACCAAGCTCGATCACGTCAAGCCCATCAGAAATTTCTTCCCAGACTGTTTTGCCATCATTCAGACTATCTCTGCTTTGATCAACATAACCAAGCTTAACTGTTTCCCCAACCTTAAAGGTACCATTATCTGGATTATCTTGACTTGTGATCAATCTAAAGAGCGTTGTTTTACCGGCCCCGTTCGGTCCAATCACACCAACAATACCACCAGGCGGTAATTTGAAACTTAAATCTGTGAAGAGAAGCTTTTCGCCATAGGCTTTGCTAATTTTTTGAGCATCAATAACAACACCGCCAAGACGTGGAGGCGCAGGGATAACAATTTGAGCAACTTCGCCTTTTTGATTTTGGCTCTCTTGCAATAATTGCTCATAAGCCGTGATCCTTGCTTTGCTTTTGCTTTGACGCGCTTTGGGAGATTGGCGAATCCATTCAAGCTCACGCTCCAATGTTTTCTGACGCGCATCTTCTGTACGGCCTTCTTGCTCAATCCTTTTTTGTTTTTGCTCAAGCCATGAAGAATAGTTACCCTCGTAAGGAATGCCTTGCCCACGATCCAGTTCAAGAATCCAACCTGTTACATTATCTAGGAAGTAACGATCGTGGGTCACAAGAACAACGGTTCCTTTATACTCTTTCAAGAAGCGCTCGAGCCATGCAACTGATTCAGCATCCAAATGGTTGGTTGGTTCATCAAGCAGCAGCAGATCAGGCTTTGAAAGAAGCAAACGACAGAGTGCAACACGGCGTTTTTCACCACCGGATAGGTTCGTCACAGCCTTATCACCTTCAGGACAACGCAAAGCATCCATTGCAATGTCAACAGTTCTATCAAGATCCCACGCATCAGCCGCTTCAATTTTTTCTTGAAGCACAGATTGCTTTTCGATCAAGGCCATCATTTCATCAGGATCTTCAACTTCGCCCAACTTCATGCTGATTTCTTGAAACTCATCAAGAATATGCTTAATTTCACCAAGCCCTTCCATGATGTTTTCTTGGACTGTCTTTGTTGAATCAAGCTCTGGCTCTTGTGCTAGATAACCAACCTTTGCGCCATCAGCGGCCCAGGCTTCACCTGTGACATCTTTATCAAGGCCAGCTAAAATTTTGAGTAAGGTGGATTTACCGGCACCATTCACACCGAGCACACCAATTTTTGCCCCTGGAAAAAATGACAAATAAACATTATCTAGAATCTTTTTTCCGCCTGGAAAAACTTTTGATAGACCCTTCATTACATATACATATTGATATGACGCCATTTCTCTTACTCCTTACAAATTAAAATGAATGAAGCTAATGTAACAATTCTCTCGTCAATAGTGAAATGAATTCTGGCATCCTGAGAAAATTCATGTTAAAAAAAATCAAAAACAGGAGGACACAGTGTCACAAGCAATTCAAAAAAAATTAGAACCACTCGGCTTAGAACTCCCTGAACCAGCCAAACCGGCTGCCACTTACGACCCATTCGTTGTCGTTGATAATATGGTCTATATCTCTGGTCAACTCCCCATGTATAAAGGTGAAATTCGTTATCAAGGTAAGGTTGGCGAATCAATCTCACTTGAAGATGCAATCAAAGCGGCGGAACTTTGTGGCCTTAATATTGTCTCACAACTCAGTAATGCTGTTGATGGCGACATGTCACGCGTCAAAAGATGTGTCAAAGTCGGCGGCTTCGTGAATGCTGTTCCTGATTTTAAGGATCATCCTAAGGTCATCAATGGCGTTTCTGAGCTTTTAATTCATCTGTTTGGTGATGCTGGCCGTCATGCGCGCTTTGCTGTTGGTGCAGGATCCCTGCCCTTTGGTGTTGCTGTTGAAGTTGATGCTATTTTTGAGATATCAGAATGACCGATCACTCTTTCTTTTTAAAACGCGCCATTCAACTGGCTTCCACTCATTCTGCGCAAGGCGCCGGTGGTCCTTTTGGTGCAGTCATCGTTAAAGACAACACAATTATCGGCGAAGGCTGGAACCAAGTCACCTCAACGCATGACCCAACGGCCCATGCTGAAATGGTTGCCATCAGGCAGGCATGCCTTAATTTAAATGCATTTCATTTAGAAGGTGCGGTTATTTATACGAGCTGCGAGCCCTGCCCTATGTGCCTGGGCGCTATTTACTGGGCACGGCTTCATAAAATATATTTTGCTCTCAATCGAAAAGATGCAGCAAACATTGGTTTTGATGATGATTTCATCTATCAAGAGATCGCTTTAGATCCGTCTCAAAGGAGCATTCCCGCTGCTCATTTACCCTCATCTGAGGGAGCACTGCTTTTTGAATCATGGCATGAAAAGCTGGATAAGGTTATGTATTGAGAAACATCTTCTGAAGATGAGCAAAACTCGATCTTAAAACTGGTAAGTACTGATGAATCCTCTTAAAAATATCATCGGCTAACTTTTTGTCATATGTATGAGATGTTAAGTTACGATCTTTTAACATGGCTATCCACATTTCTTCATCATCTATCAAATTCCCTTGATAAGCCTGCTGCATAACATCTCGTGGGTACTGAGCCTCAATCCCTTTCTGTTCTAATATTGCTTTAAGCAATTTCCAAAAAAGTTCAAACACATACACAAACCTTCTGATTGAAGCGTCTATGCTCAACCGCTCGATATCCTTTTGTTTATTTAACGCAACCTCTAATGAAATAATAGCATTTTCTAATTGCATAGAATAACCTTGCACCTTATCATTTGAACCTAATTTAATTTTGCTCATTGAAAGCCACAACCTTTTTATTGAAATATCTCATATTTTTGACATTTCTGCAAAAGAAAAGACCACCCCCATCAATCATAATACTTTCTATATCTTTTTGTGGCGAGCATCCATTTTTCAAACAGAGGCTCAGGAATGCTTATTTTATCCCGGTTGAAATCATCAAGATAATAGAAAATCGCCTGCAATTGCTCATACGAGAGTTGATCAAGAAATAGACGTAATTTTCATATCAGACATTTGGCTATCTTCTTCATAAAGTGTTAATTTTTCTATCTATAGCAGAACCATTTAACAAAAACAATAAGGTGAATGATGAAGAAAGAAAACGTCATTGCGAGTCGGTCGTAGACCGACGTGGCAATCTCATTCGCTCGAAGGGAGATCGCCACGCCTCACGTTGTTCGGCTCGCGATGACGACTTAAAAATAATCCATATGATATAAACAAGATCACCTCACTATATTTTCTCTCGCCCTAATCTATAAAATATTAATCAAAATAATTTATGGTATAATAATCTATAGCCCTTATGTGGTACGATGATTGATAACAAGGATAAAGCCAAGACATGAGCCAGTTTGACAGTCACAATGTTCATGAAGAATCTGAATTAGGCGTTGCAACAAAATCACGTCCTAAAACCAAAAAACCATCTATGTACAAAGTACTGATGCTCAATGACGACTATACGCCTATGGATTTTGTCGTGATCGTTCTTGAGCGGTTTTTTCACAAAACAGAAGATGAAGCCACAGAAATTATGCTGCATGTTCACCGGAAAGGCGTTGGCCTTTGCGGGATTTATCCCTATGAAGTTGCAGAAATGAAAATCATCCAAGTCATGGATTTTGCTCGGAAGAATCAACACCCTCTTCAATGCACCATTGAAAAGGCTTGATAGAAAGGAAGAACGCCAATGTTATCTCGAAACCTTGAACAAACACTCCACAGAGCGCTCACCAAAGCAAATATGCGCAGGCATGAACTTGCAACACTCGAGCATCTCCTGCTTGCTTTAACAGAAGATCAAGATGCCGTTAATCTTTTACGCGCTTGTGGCGTTGATATTTTTAAACTGCAAACGCAGCTGATTTCTTTTCTCGACCAAGAACTCACCTCTCTTGTTCTGCCTGAAGGCCATGAGGGCTCAGAAACAGTTCCAACTTCCGCTTTTCAACGCGTTCTGCAAAGAGCAGCCATTCACGTTCAATCCACAGGCAAAGAAGCCGTGACTGGCGCTAATGTCATTATTGCGCTTTTCTCTGAACGCGAAAGTTATGCTGTCTATTTCCTCCAAGAACAAGAGATGACACGCTTTGATGCTGTCAACTACCTCTCACATGGCATTGCGAAAGTGCCTCATTTAAATGAAGACCATTTGGTAACGGGTGAAGATGACTTCGCAGCTGGAAGCAATACAACTAAAAAGGGACATGAAGCCCTTGATGCCTATTGTGTGAATCTAAATCAACGCGCTCACCAGCAAAAAATTGACTCACTCATCGGTCGCGAGCCAGAAGTGAATCGAACCATTCAAATCCTCTGCCGCAGAACCAAGAACAATCCGCTCTATGTTGGTGATCCAGGCGTTGGGAAGACAGCAATTGCTGAAGGTCTTGCCAAAAAAATCGTTGAAGGAGCTGTGCCTGATATCCTCAAAAATGCAGTGATCTATTCTCTTGATATGGGATCTCTCTTGGCCGGAACCCGTTATCGGGGGGACTTTGAAGAGCGTCTCAAAGCCGTACTCAAAGAACTTGAGCAAATGCCACACGCCATTTTATTTATTGATGAAATGCATACCGTGATTGGTGCAGGCGCAACATCTGGCGGCGCTATGGATGCATCAAATCTTCTAAAACCAGCTCTATCTAAAGGAGATATTCGCTTTATTGGCTCAACAACTTATCAAGAATACAAAAATCACATTACAAAAGATCGTGCTCTGTCTCGTCGCCTTCAAAAGATTGATGTGCAAGAGCCTTCTGTTGCCGAAGCCATTGATATCCTAAAAGGTCTGAAAAAATATTATGAAGACTATCATCATGTAAAATATTCAAATGATGCCATCAAGGCTGCAGTTGATCTGTCTGTTCGGTACTTATCTGATAAAAAACTCCCGGATAAAGCTATCGACGTAATTGATGAAGTTGGCGCTATGCAAAAACTTCTTCCGTCAGGCAAACGTAAAAAAGTGATCAATATCAAAGATATTGAAGATGTGATCTCTATCATTGCCCGGATCCCCGCCCGCAACGTCAGTCAAGATGACCGCTTTGTCCTCAGGAATCTCGAATCTCATTTAAAACAAATGGTCTTTGGACAAGATCCGGCCATCGAACATCTTGTTAAAGCCATTAAACTTGCTCGCTCAGGCCTTAGAGATGCTGACAAGCCAATTGGCTCATATCTTTTCACTGGCCCTACCGGTGTTGGTAAAACAGAGGTTGCACGTCAGCTCGCTCTCACTCTTTCTGTTGAACTCAAAAGATTTGATATGTCAGAATATATGGAAAAACACGCCGTTTCTCGCCTCATCGGGGCACCTCCTGGTTACGTTGGCTTTGAGCAAGGAGGACTCCTCACTGATGCAGTTGACCAACATCCTCATTGTGTTCTTTTGTTAGATGAAATTGAAAAGGCACATCCAGATATTTACAATATACTGCTTCAAATCATGGATTATGGAAAGCTCACAGATCACAATGGAAAATCTGTTGATTTTAGAAATGTGATTTTGATCATGACAAGTAATGCAGGTGCTGCTGAAATGGAAAAAGCCGCCATTGGCTTTGGATCCGCCCAACGCGAAGGTGAAGATACAGAGGCCATCAAAAAGCTATTCACACCTGAATTCCGAAATCGTCTTGATGCCATTATATCCTTTGCTCACCTCTCAAAAGAGGTCATCCTGCATGTTGTTGATAAATTCATTATGCAACTTGAGGCGCAGCTCTCTGATAAAAATGTGTCAATCTTCCTCACCGATAATGCGAAAAACTATCTCGCTGAGCAAGGCTATTCACCTGAATTTGGTGCAAGGCCCCTCAGTCGCTATATTCAAGAACATATCAAAATGCCTCTCTCTGAAGAACTTCTTTTTGGAAAACTCTCTGAGGGTGGAACAGTTAAAATCGATCTCTCCAAAGATAAACTCACCTTCACCTACAAGACGGACAAACCCATCAGAAAACAGAAGCCTAAAGAAAAGATAAAAGAAACAATATCTTAATTGAACCTTTTCATCACTTAACTGAACAAATGTTTCTATGGCGGCTCAATCCCTTGGTGTCAACATTTTTCTTTTCCCCAAATCCTGTGGATAAGTTCGGGGATAAATTTTGGGTAATTTCATTAATGAATTAGAAACTATGATTTTTTTCAATTTGCCCAAAAAAGAGGCGCCCTCTGATGAACATCTCAATGCATTGGAAATGTTGAAAAAATTATTGTTAAAAAAATATTACCGACCTCCAAATCAGAAATTTAATTTTTGGCTTTACCTAAAAATCATCAAAATTTTTTCTGTAGATAAGTTTTTTATTTCTGTAAAATTTATGAGAAATCAAATGTCCATTCTTATTGATACTATATATAATAGAATCATCCTGAATCTATACATAACAAAAAATGATAGATTGGCCCTACATATTAAACTGCAACAATTACATAAAGGGATTTGAATAGAAAATTCCGCAATCGGTCATTCAGAGTCACCCCGAAAAGGGGTGACGTGGAATCTCATAAATATAATAACTTAGTGCTATTTGTTGAGAAATTACAGAGACTCCACGGGCCCTTTGGGCCCTCTGAGTGACGATATAAACAACTATACAATCCTCCCAACAAAGTTTCCTAATCACAAAAAGGCAATAGAAATCCAGATCAATCTCTGATATATTTCTGAATCTATGGGTATATTGCTCTCTAAAAACAATAAAATTCAGGCGGAAATATCAATGATTAAAGGTCTCTCTCTCAAAAATCGGCTGCTTATTTTTATCTATTGCCTTCTTTTTGCTCCGCTTGCTTTCTCAGTTGCGCCTGTTTTGGCCCTTGATAGTCCTGAAGAACCAGAAAATCCATCCATCAAAAATCACATTGACTACCCTGAACAAATTGAAAACGAATCAGCGCCTCAAAAGAAACAATCCAACCTTCCCTTCATTGCAAACGAAATTACTTATGATGAATCAGCTGGAATCATTAAAGCCATAGGTGATGTTCAGATACAATATGACAATCGAAAACTCATTGCAGATGAAATTACTTATTATGAAAAGCAAAAGTATGCAGTTGCAAGGGGACATGTAAAATTAATTGATCAGCAAGGGAATATTGTTTTTGCTGATTATATGGAACTCAACCAAGACTTTACAGATGGCTTTATTGATCAAGTGAAAGTCTTACTTTCTGACAATTCACGCTTTGCAGCCGTTGACGCTGAAAGATACGAAGGCAGATACATGCGCCTCAACAAAGGTGTTTACTCACCTTGTGATCTCTGTGAAACCGATCCACAAAAACCAGTCTTTTGGCAAGTCAAATCCAGAACCATTGTTCATGATCAAGAAAATCAAGACATTTACCATTACAACTCAACACTTGAAGTAAAAGGCATCCCGATTGCTTATGTGCCTTATTTTTCACATCCTGACCCAGCTGTCAAACGACGCTCTGGGTTTTTAGTCCCCTCCTTTGCTTATGGGACTGATCTTGGTATGGTTCTCAGAAATTACTATTATTGGGATATTGCACCAGATCAAGACTTTACAGGAGAGCTTGGTCTAATTACCAAAGATAATCCCTTTGTTGGCGGTGAATATAGAAAACGCTTCACGAGTGGTGAGATCAATGTTCAATCAAGTTATACCTATGCCGAACGTTACAGAGGATCAGGCGATCATAAGCAGAATCTAGGGAAAAAGCATAGAGCGCATTTATTTACAACTGGGGAGTTCGATCTGAATACGAACTGGCGTTGGGGCTTTGACTATAACCGTGTATCTGATGAATCTTACTTAAAAAATTATCAAATTTCCCGAAAAGACATTTTACAATCAGATCTTTTTCTTGAAAGATTTGACATGAAAGACTATAGCCGAATTGCAGCTTACGACTTTCAAGATTTAAGACCATCTACAAATGATCCTGATGATCCTCTTATTCGTCATAAGGATGATCCCATTGTTTTGCCATGGCTCTACAATCAATACTTTTCACCTGATAATGTCTTTTTAGGAGGACGTTTTGAAATTGAAAACGAATTTTTCCATATCAACAGAAGCCCAGGCGCGGATACAAATCGCTTGTCTGCAAAAATTGGATGGGAAAGAGCGGATATTCTACCTTATGGTTTGCTGACAAAAACAAATGCAATGTGGCGGATAGATGCCTATGTGTTTGATAAAAGAGACGATACAAATCCAAAACGTGAATTTAAACAAGATGTCACACGTGTTCGTCAGTTTGAACAGTTTGATGCACAAATTTCATACCCTTTATACCAAGATCTCAACTTGTTCGGAGCAGATCATCAACACACAATTGAACCCATCTTTGGCGTTTCTATTGCTCCTAATGTTGGTCAAGAAGATGATCTTCCGAATGAAGATAGTAAAGACTTTGAATTTGACTATAACAATCTATTTGTTGAAAACCGTTTTACAGGCGTTGACCGTTTAGAGGGCGGGCATCGTCTTAAATACGGTATAAAAACAGGCATTTACAACATGAATGGCGGAGAGACCTCTCTCTATATTGGACAGAGTTATCGTTTTAGAAATGATAACACCTTCCGTCGCCACACTGGGTTAGAAGGACATTTCTCTGATTATGTTGGAACATTCGTTTTCCGTCCAAGCACTTACTTCGATGCCGACTATGACTTCCGTTTTGATGAGAAAAATTTCTCACCCAGAATGCAGAATATTCATGCAAGTGCAGGACCAAAAATCTTTAGACCAACCATCAACTTCCTCTATATCAATCAGCGCAATATTGATGATAAACGAGATGTCAGAAAAGAACTTAACTATGGTTTTGTCTCGCACTTTGGAAATGGCTGGTCAGTCAGCCCAACAGCACGTCGTAAATTCGGTAAAGATGGCGAAACATTACAAGCCAACCTTGCCATTACTTATGAGAATGAGTGCTTCAAATTTGTTGCATTGGCTGAACGTGATATGACCAAAAGATCAGGCGTTTCAAGGGGTGAGAGTTTCTATTTGCAATTCTTCTTCAAAACCCTTGGATCTGTTGAGACTCCAAAGTACAAAAGGTAATGTAACGCTTTCTTTGTCATTCCCATGAAGAAGAGATCTGTATGGTATCAATATTGAATAACAGCTTGACTTCTCTTCTGTACACACCAATACTATCAAACAAAATGTACAGGAGAGACCATGAGCCTTCATATCTATCAACCGCTTTTAAAGGGAACCTATCACTATTTCAATGACGCAGAAGCTCAAACGGCGCGATTAGGTCGCTTTCGACTCTATGATGTCTCTATTGCAAGCCTCACAGAGATCCCCTTTTATAACTGCTTTTCATTTGTTCTCGCCTCTAGATCCATCACAGAACGCGAGATCCGAATGCTCTCAATGACATCCAGAGCTCTTTGGAATGCTCTTCAAATACCGCAGACCTTTCTAACCATCAAATCAGAAACTGTGTATAATTTTATTCTGTTATTTGCGTGCGCTGATGAACCCACTTTAAACCATCTTCCCTTTTTTTCATTGATAATAGACAGACTCTATCCCACTCACTGCAGTAATGGAACACAGGTCATAGAATCACCAGAAAAAGTAGTGGATAGATCTCTCTTTCTCAAAGAATATCAAGTCAAAATTGATAAAAATATTTACGAAATTGTCCCAACAAATTGTCTTGAAAAAACCACACAGTTAACTTTTAAAGATCCCAAATTTATCAATGCTGGTTTAATCTCACATCTGGTCCGCACGAACCCTCACCTTCACACTATTTTCTTCTGTATAACTTTTTATGATATACCATCATTGATAAAATATATAAACATCTTTTGTAGATCAGTTTTAATTCCTGAGATTAAGCACTTAACTTATATAATTGGATCAATGCTTGAGGTTAATTTTCAAACAATCAAACCACTGATAAACGCCCTGCCTCATCTCAAGTTTGAGAAAGTCAGAATCCTCATTCGCAGCAATCAAGACTATCTCGAATATGGAAGAAATAACCAATATCACTCCATAGTACATATTGGTCTGCGTGAATTTAAAGATGCCGATTATCTAATGCTCTTGGGTATTGTTCTTGGTGCAGATGACTCAAATTTACAAAGCATATATATAAACGAATCCCAAATAGATATTTTCCCTGAGTTTTTTAAAGAAACAATGAGTCAACCAGAATCTCGCTGTGAATTCTATCAACTTCATGATATAATGCAAAATTATAATACCTTTATGCTTACACCATTCGGGAAAAAAATCCAGTTGTGCGTCGTAATAGACCCCGTTAAAGAGTCACCTTATTTTCATTCAATATCATCAGCAAACTTACAACATCTCTCTTTTGATACAAACTGCATCAACAAGACAGATTCAAATCCATTTGTCTCTTTTGTAAAACGTTTTCCAAATATCAAGTCTTTGCAAATAACAAGGCAATACGAAGGACCAATTGAGAATCTTGAAGAATTGCCAATCTTACATAATCTTGAGACACTTGATTTTGATAGTATGCCAAATCTCACGCGTGAACATATCACTCAGCTGATGCAAAAGATGCCAAACCTAAAAAAGATATCAATAGGATGTTTTAATGGATCAGCTGAGGAGGCTAAAATACTGACGGCTCAGATAAACGAGCAACTGCTCACAGTAACATCACCAGCGACTGTTTAGCCAAAATATGACTCAAGAATAAAGCCCCAAAGCTCTCTTGCTTTATGCTCAACTTCTACAGTCCCTTTTGGCCTTGCATCCAAAAGAGTTTTAACGGAATTCATAATCAAACCACGCATAAATTGATCATGATTGATTTCTTGGAAATCGCCTTTCTTGAAAACAAACTGTAGAAAATACTTTACAGCCGCAAAAACTTTTAAACAATCGTCACTATCCTCTGTTTTATACCCATCAGGTAAAATACCTTGCTTAAGAACAAGCTCCAATAATTCACGCAACTCACGATAGTCAGGATCTTCTGCATATAAATCATCAAGGTATTTATATGAATCCATAAGCTTTTGTTTACCATTTATGCCTTTATAACATTCATGTCCGATATTAAATTTTAAATCCTTAATACGATCTTTCAGTGCCATATCGTTTGGACGCATATGTGAAACATCTACCAACAGTTTCAAAGCCTTCTCTAAATCAGGTAAATCAAGCTTGTTTTGAGCTAATATTTGGCCAGCTAATGCCTCGCTCAGCATGATAATCTTTTGCCGAACATGTTCTGTTCTGTAAGGAACCATATCGTAACATTCAAGAGCTTTGTCTAGATCTTGCTCAGTATTTTCAAGACCATTTTCATACATATCTGCCATTGAGAGATAAATCGATTGAATATAATCCATTACTTCATCATGTTTAGGATGCTCAAGCGCAAACCTAAGCTCCTTAAAGTAACCTAGAGCAATATCCAAATTTTTAAGTGATCTTTTAAAAAGAAGACCCTCTTCTAAAATCTGTCCCATGCGAAACATAGCATCTAAATTATCTAATTCACTCGCTTCATAATAGATATCAAAAGCTTCCTTCAACCCTTCATAATCAAAAGTTTCTGCTTCAATTTTTTGCGCCTCTTTAAATAAGATCTCTCCTTTAAATACTCTTGACATCTGACGAGCACGCGCCAACTGGTTTGTTTCAGGAACTGGGGGCTCTTCATGAACTCGATTTTCTAAATCATGATGAAAAGTTACATGACGCTCCTTCTTTACTCTAGCATCGGGTCTATGCACTATAGCCAATCGATTATCAACACTTTTTAAAATACTTTTAGGCACAATATCAGACTTCATCTCAATATCCTCTTTTAAAATAAACACTTACGACAATATAAAATATATAAAATTGTAATCGAACTTTACCATAAATGAAGACTCATGTCAAGGGAAACTGGAATTTAAGAGGGCTGCTTTTCTTCTAACATATATTTTTCAAGATCTGCAAGATAAATTGACCATCTTTGATGCACTGATTGTGGTGAAAAGCGCATTTTCATCTCATCAAACGGAATCGCCTCAAAGCGTCCATGCGGATCGTAGGCCACAAAGGCCTCTTGCTGATCATCATAATCAATCAGCGCATAAAGGTGTGTTTCATCACCCTTCGACAATGTCGCGACATTCCCTGCTTTTAACAAAGCGATCAAGTATTGAAGATCGCTTTCTGTGACTTTGAACACAATCGGATCATAAATCACAATCGGAAGGCCCAAGGCCTCATAAAGTTCTTTTCCAGAACCACCCCTCATCCCCACGCCTTTTTTGTTGTTCTTTTGTGTCCGCAAAAGATACAAATCGTAGCCACGCAGAACCAAATTCACCCAGTCAGCGCTATATGGCGAGTATGGATTTTGGTCATTACGCACATACATTTTTGGCGCAAGATAAACGGCGACATCTTTAAAATCGATTTTAAGACGCCCTGGCACATTGCTTGCCTTTGTCAAGACATTCGATTTTAAGAAAGTGCGACCCATCTCAGTATAAGCAAGGCTTGCAAGCGCCCCTAAAAAGAAGCAATTGAAGCTTTTATGATCCTGTTTGATATCAGCCATCTCAAATTGTCCGTTCCAAACAAAGGGACGCTCTGTTATATCTGGATCAGTTGGCTGATATTCAATAATTTGGCTGCCCATATCAAGCATGCCATAGGTATGATTCAGAACCGTTTTGCCTTCACGTGTTAGTTGCGCCTCATCAACCAAGCGGTGGAGCAGTGCCTTTTTCACACGGCTTTCTGGTGCGATCGACACCTGATCAACCAAAGCAGGTGGAATCGATAAATCTGGACGCAAGGCACCTGCATTTCGATTCACAACGTTTAAGTGAGCACCCGCTTCTTTCTCTTCGCCTTTTAGAAAATGGCTGATAGAAAGAGATAAATGAATATGCGGATCTTCATGATGCGATTTCTCAAGCAATTCTTGCAGCAAGAGATCATTCACCGGATCTGGATTTTCAAGCGCTGCTGATGCCAGCTGAAAATTTGCATCTGCGCTAATATTGTGATCGGCTGAAAGGCTCATTTCCCCCAGTTCACGCATAGCAGATTGCGCTGATTTTCGATCGCTTGATGTCGCCTTTTTCTTGAGATCTATAAGCTTTTCGCGCGGACGATTTGGCTCGACATAAACATAGTTCGGAACTGTGGAAATATTCCGATTCAATGACGCAAACGAATTTGCAGCAGCCGTATTCACTTTAATCGTCATATCAATAATCTCACTCTAGAAAAGACGTACCCTTCCCCTTAAATATGATTATAACATAGAAAAAAAGGGAATGGCTGAATTATTATATATAATCGACTGAGAGAAAATACAAGCCCTCTGATGGCGCTGTTGGACCCGCAAGACGCCTGTCTTTGCCTTCAATCATCTTCTTGACCTCAGATGGTGCAATCTTACCTTTGCCAATTTCAACCAAAGTTCCTGTGATATTTCTAACCTGATGATGTAAAAATGAAGGCGCAAAAATATCAATGTAGATCTTATCACCCTCTCTGAAGACATTAAGATATGTTATTGTTTTTATTGGAGATTTTGATTGACAGTGGACGGTTCTAAAACTAGTGAAATCATGCGTTCCGATAAAATAAGCGGCAGCTTCCTGCATCAATTTTTCATCGAGATGTTGATAGACTTGCCAGTAAAATCCAGCATCAAGAGCAAGCTTTGCTCTGCGATTAATGATCTGATATCTGTAAGATCTGGCTTTAGCAGAGAAGCGCGCGTGAAAATCTGACGATATTTTTTCTGCTTTTAATATAGAAATTGGAACATCTTTGAGATAATCATTTAACCCAAAAATGATTTCTTTTTCGGTCACATTCTTAACCAAATCGAAATGGGCAACCTGCCCTCTGGCATGAACACCAGCATCTGTTCTGCCTGCAGCATATATCTCTTGCTGTTCACCACCGGTGAGTTGGAACAAGGCTTTTTCTAAAACTTCTTGAATGGAATTGGGCGCATTTTCTTGTCTCTGCCAACCGCAAAATGGACGACCATCATACTCGATAACCACCTTCCATCTGGTTTTGAGTCGCTCTTCACTCATGCTCCACCTCGATTAAGGAATGAGTCTCCTTTCATTAATCTCTCACCACGCATAAAATCAGCACCAGAAACTTTTGATCTCCCTGGCCTCTGAACTGTTAAGAGCTCAATAGCACTATCCTTACTTGCTGCAACAACTAATTTTTCTGATGATAGCAAAGTCCCTGGACTTGCGTGTTCAATGTCATCAATTTTACGCGCATC
>JAGPBS010000055.1 GCA_018063245.1 Alphaproteobacteria bacterium
TCAAAAGCAGAATGCAGAAACCATTATGGCGCATAGATGCCGAATATATGACAGCTTCAATTCTCCTTATACACATCGCTTTCGATTTTTTTCTTGTATTATCATCGGCGTCCATATATGACGACTCTTCTAGTTAGCCTCAGGTTAAAATAACAGTTAAATATTTTCCCGAAATGAATTAGAATCAGCTTATGTATGTTCTATATTCCGGGAAAATAGGGGATATTTCCCCCCTTGCAAAGCTGAAATATTTGAATTGGGAGATTGTCTTTTTGGCATCGCTCATTTCATCGATTGGCTTTTTGAGCCTTTACTCTGCCTCAGGGGGGGATTGGTACGAATGGTCTCACCCGCAATTCCTCCGCTATCTCTTCACTCTGTGCATCATGTTTATCGTGGCGCTCACCGATATCAAAACCTGGTTCAAATATGCCTATGTCTTTTATGCCCTTGTTTTGGGCCTATTGCTTATTGTTGAAATCAAAGGGCATATCGGCATGGGAGCACAACGCTGGATTAAGATTGGATTCTTTGTCATTCAGCCCTCTGAATTGATGAAACCCGCTCTTGTCTTAGTACTCGCACGCTATTTCAATTCACTGAACCTTGATCGGGATCGTCGTCTTTTTCTATTGATTCCGCCGATTCTGCTCATTATTTTGCCTGTTTGCTTGGTTCTTTTACAGCCCAATCTTGGAACGGCCATGCTCTTGATTTTAACATCGCTTGCCATCTTTATTCTTGCGGGCTTCCCGCTTTGGAAGCTCATCGTTTGCGCTGTACCAATTGGTGCTGCGATTCCAATCATTTGGTCTAAAATGCACAATTACCAAAAGCAGCGCGTTCTAACCTTTCTTGACCCTGAAAACGATCCTTTAGGCGCTGGCTACAACATCATTCAATCAAAGATTGCTCTAGGATCCGGCGGGATTTTCGGCAAGGGTTTCATGAATGGAACGCAAGGACAGCTGAAATTCCTGCCAGAAAAACACACCGATTTTATTTTTGTGATTTGGGCTGAGGAATTCGGCATGATTGGCGCCACGTTTCTACTGCTGCTTTTTGTGGCTCTGATCACTTATTCATATGTTTTAGCTTTTAACTGCAGACATCAATTTGGGCGCCTGGCATCCTTGGGCATTGGCACTACCATATTTCTCTATATCATTGTGAATACATCCATGGTGATGGGATTGATTCCTGCTGTTGGAATCCCGATGCCGCTTGTATCATATGGCGGAACAGCGCAGCTCACCATTATGATATGCATTGGCCTGCTGCTCAGCATTTCTTTACACAGAAATAGCTATATTTCACGGGGCGTTTAAAAGGTTAATATGACTCTGACTCAAAAGAGGCGAATAATACATCCCCACACCATTAAATCTTGATTTGTGATAATTTTTAATTTATTATGCCTTTATTCATTTTTATCAGGAAATTCTTATGTCACACATTAGAGAGATTCATTCGCTATCTTCTTTTTCTTCTGCCGTGATCCCTCCTCACGACGCTAAATTCAAGGACCGCAAGGTTAAAAGTGACACAGAACTTGAAGTCATGCACGTCAGAATTAAGTCTCTTATTGCACAAGGAAAATGGTTTTTACAGGAGCCAATACTATTAACGCTACGTCACGTTAATATTGATGCTTTTAACCGCTATATCGATGCCTTTACAAGCCTCACATCTTTAGGCCCTTCAAGTTTAGATATAAAAAGTAAACTCGTCTATGGGAAAGACTATGCAGCCCTCTCCCTTATACAGAAAAAAAATCTCGAAATATTCGGGGATCTTTCAGATTATAACGTCAAATATCAAGCTAAATTGCATCTATCTACGCTTACAAGTGTCTATAGAGAATCAATTGATCAGGTGAAAACAAATTTCTCCTTTGAGTGCTTTGATAACAAACATGATTTTTACCGCCATCTCCTGGTATTCAACAATAGAACATTAGAAACAAAACAAGAGCTTAAATCTTCATATTGTCGGTATCGTGATCACCAAAAACAGATAAAAGCAATTAAGGCTCACCAATCTGAATGCATCATCAGTGACTTCCTTATAGTCCTTCCTCTTGAAATTGGACAACTCATCCACTTACAAAAACTCTGTATTAGCAAAAATCAATTGATATCATTACCTCCTCAAATTGGACAACTTCATCAATTAAGGATTTTGTCTCTTAGGAATAATACATTGACCTCACTACCTCCTGAGATAGGACAGCTTCATCAATTAGAGGTACTGTCTCTTGCTCAGAACACATTGACCTCACTACCTCCTGAGATTGGACAGCTCTCTGAATTACAAAACCTGGACATTTCAGAATGTCAACTCACATCGCTACTTCCTGAAATTGGACATCTGTCAAAATTACAAGAACTGAATCTAAGAGGCAACCAGCTTTCTTCAATCCCTGTTGAACTTGGGCATCTGCCTCAATTACAAAAACTGTATCTTTTTCATAATCAGCTCACTTCATTACCCTCTGAAATTGGACAACTCTCAAGATTACAATTACTAAGCCTGACAAGAAACCAACTCTCCTCACTACCGACTGAATTTGGACAACTCTTACAGCTACAAGAATTGCTTGTCGGAAACAATCAACTCAGCTCCGTGCCAGCCACAATAGGACAGCTCACTCAGTTAACTAAGCTTGATTTGTCTATCAACCGAATATCCTCAATCCCATCTGAAATAGGGCAGCTTGTGCAACTCACAATGCTCGATCTTTCTTGTAACGCGCTCACGGCACTGCCGCCTGAGATCAAAGAACTCTCACAATTACTACTGCTTAGCATAGGAAGCAATTCAAAACTCATCAAACTACCAGCTGGTTTAGAAAGGCCTGATCTCTGGATTAAGATGTAGAGGCGTTTAAAACAAACGCAGCAATCTATCTTCCCAGAAGAAGTTGTCTTGGTTCCACATGGAAACCAAAGGTACGCCCATGCGGCAATAGGCTTTTTCAGCATTAAAATCAATGGCAGCGTGCGGATATTGATCGAGCAGAAGCAGGGCTTTTTTGCCATCCTCAGACCATAGAATCTGGACTTTAAGCATTTGGCCACGTAATTCTGGCGCAAGATTTTTGCACTCATAGATCAACCGCGCATCTTTAATTGGCTGATTCACAGATCTGGGATCAACGGCATAGAAATAGGCATCAACACCATCATCTTCAAACGTCGCCATAAAAATATGATGAGGAGATTTTGAATCCAGCACAAAAGGCTCGCCCGGTAAAAACCGGCCCTCATATATGTGTTGATTAGAATAATCTTTCATCTGACAGTCCTATTTCATTCAATGTTTTTCAGTATAAAATTGATTTGTTAACAAAAATCAAAGAGTTATGCTCACACCACAAAGAGACGATACTGAATATACTTTATGCTAAGCACCTTCACTCGTCATTGCGAGGAAGGTGCTCGACTCCGTCGAGGACCGACGTGGCAATCTCCGTAGGCATAAGACACAAGATTGCCACGTCGCAACAAGTTGCTCCTCGCAATGACGGCAAAAAAACTCAGCAGCATGACTGACCTCTAAACCGCACTTATACCAAACGTCAGATTAAATCAGACAAATGGATTTAAAAGTGAGGCTGCGTAAGCCTATATTAATAGGTGCGCAAAGCCGAATCTTGCAAAATCCGTTTGGATCATTTAAAAATGACGTTCGGTATCAGCCTTTGACAACAAAACAAGCCGTATTCTTTTTCTTCAAAGTGCTGCACAAAGAAGCTGCTTCCTCTCGTGTAATTCTGCCGCCTTGAATACGATAGAATGTCCCTTTTTCAGGAATATTGACTTCATCGACGAACAACTCTAAAGACCGAAGCTCTGGGTTCATCTTTTGCAATCTTGCCCATTCTTCTTTACTGGCTTCACGCGTTTTCATTGAACCAAGCTGAACTCTAAACTGCGCGTCTGCTGATTTTGCTTGCGGTGCTGGCGCTGATTTTTCTATTTTAGGAGCGGCCATTGCCACTTTGTCATTTGCGACAGGCTCATCTTTTAGTGATCCTTTTTTCTCAATCACTTCAATATCTGGCGCGCGTCTTTGACGACCTGTTGTTTTTGAAAGCACATCATCAGAAATAGGATCAGACACCACCATTGGTTCACTTGATGCAACCTGTTTCGGTGGCTCATCAGCCGAATTGATATAAGGTGTGCTGTCAACTGATTTTAAGACAGGCTCATGAACTTCATCATCATCTTCATCTAGAATTTTTTGTTGTGTTTCTTCAGAATTCATAATGGCCTTGTTCAGATCAAATGGCGTTGATGTAACTTTCTCAGCAACAATAGCGCTCGAACTTGACATGCCCGGCTTATCCTTATGTTCAACCTGTAGCATATCGCGCGCTTGATTATCTGCAGGGCCTGATAATTTTTCAGCTTCTGTTGTCTCTGATGGGATCGCATCTCTTTTTTGAACGATCGGCTTTTCAGGCTCTTGAATGATAACTTCTTCAACATTAACCCCTGCTCCAGGCTTTAATCTTGTGAAAATTGCCTTATCACGATGAGGAATCTCAACACCGCCTTTTTCATCAGGAACAATACGGTCCGGTTTTTCATCAGCCTTAAGTACAGGCACTTCAGCAACTTGTCCTGCATCTGGCGCGAAATATTGAACAGCTGTCAATACACCAAAGCCAACCAAACCAACAACCATCATCCCGATGGCGATAAATTTTACGTTAACGCCCTTTTGTTTTGGTCGTGTTTTCAGACGTTGCGTGTTATTAAAGCGAACTTCTTGCTGATTAAAATGAGGATTTAAATCACCGTCCACTTTAATTTCACGCCTTTGATCCGTTGTCATTTTTTACATCTCCTTACGAGGTTCAACACCTATTATAGAAAAGCCTGATTCGAGCACAAATGCAATAGCTGTTAATAGGGCCAAGCGAATTTGAGTCGCAGTGCGGTCTTCAGGCAACAGAAAACGCAAGCACGCATTTTCTCTGCCTTGATGCCACAATTGATGAAATGCCGAGGCTAAATCCATCAAGTAAAACACGATACGGTGAGGCTCATGCGCTTTTGAAGCACCTTCAACCATTTTTGGCCAATAGGCAAGTAATTTCACCAAATCTAGCATTTCAGGTTCATTCATTGAGCCCTTTGAAAGAGAGATTAGCTGATTAAGATCAAGCACATCTGCCCCAAATAGCTCAATTGCATGACGAAACACAGATTGGCATCTTGCATAGGCATATTGTACATAGAAAACAGGGTTTTCTTTTGATTGTTTTGTCACTTCAGCAAAGTCAAAATCAAGCGTCTGGTCATTCCTTCTTGACAGCATAATAAAGCGCAGCACATCTTTACCGACTTTATCGATTACATCTTCAACTGTCACAAAGGTCCCTGCCCTTTTTGACATTTTCACCGCTTGTCCATTTTCATATAAATGAACCAACTGACAGATTTTCACATCAAGATCAGCCTCTCCCATCGAGACAGCCTTTGTTGCCGCTTTAATACGCTTGATGTAACCCGCATGATCAGCGCCAAACACATTGATTAAATGCTTTGCGCCTCTGCTATATTTATCAAAGTGATAGGCAATGTCCTTTGCAAAATAAGTCCAAGTTCCATCTGATTTTTTAAAAGCTCTGTCGATATCATCACCAAATTGTGTTGCTTTGAACAGAACCTGTGGTCTTGGTTCCCAATCTTCAATCACCTCACCTTTTGGTGGCTCAAGCGTTCCAACATACGTCAAACCATGTGATTCAAGCACATCAAAGGCTTTTTGAACAGCTCCACTTTCAAGCAATGTTCTCTCTGAGGTAAAAACATCCATTTGAATGCCCAAGTGCTCAATATCCTTTTTGACATCAATCATAATCGACTCAACCGCAAATTTCCCTAACGGCTCTAGCCATTCTGATTCAGGCTTATTGAGATAAAAATCGCCATGCGCTTTCACCAATTGACTCGCCACATCACAGACATAGGCACCTGGATAAAGACCTTGCGGAATGACGATCTCTTTTTCACCCAGCGCTTCTCTATATCTCAGATGGAGTGATCGTGCAAGCGTATCAATTTGCCCACCCGTATCGTTGATTAAATATTCGCGAATCACCTTATAACCAGAGAACTCGAGGAGTGATGCCAATACATCTCCAATAACAGCGCCTCTTGCATGAGCTGCATGCAATGGACCCGTTGGGTTAGCTGAAATAAATTCAATATTAATCGTTTCATTCAGGCGCGCAGAATGGGCCCCATAACGACTGCCGGCTTTTAGAATATCATTGAATTCAACCAACCAAAACGCATCTGAAAAGCGCATATTAATAAACCCTGGACCAGCGATCTCAATCGATTCAACAAAATCCCATGCTCGCATCTTTTCAACAACAAGCTCAGCCAATGCACGCGGAGGCATTTTTGCTTCTTTTGCAAGAACCATCGCAGCATTGCTCGCCATATCTCCATGGCTTTTATCGCGTGGCAATTCAACAACGAGTTTTGAAAAATCGAGCCCCTCAGGTAATTTCTGGTCTCTGATCAGATCCACCAACAGATCTTGTATTTTTTGTTCAATCTTTTCAAAAAGATGCGACATTTATAAATCCTATTTGTTCAGGTCATGTTTAATGACTAGACATACAATAGCCTTGTCCTCAAGCAATTTCAAATTCTTTCTTAGACAAAATTTTCTCATACTGCTGTATTGCAAAACGATCTGTCATGCCAGCGATATAGTCTGCAACAATTCCAGCCTTTCCGAATTCTGTATTTTGACCCTGCCTTAAATCATACCAATCTTTTGGCATCAGAGATGGCCTTTCTTGAAAAACCTCAAACAGAGCCTGGACTTGACTATGAACCTTGCCTCGAATCTCATTCATGTGCTGATTCGTATAGAGATTTTTATAAAGAAAAGATTTGACCTGACGCAGATCTTGCCCCATTTGATCAGACAACGTAATAATAACTTGTCCTGCTGCTCTCACATCTTCAACAGACTGAGGCTTGACGATTGCAAGCCGCCTTGTCCCTTCTTCTTGTATATCTTTCACAAGACATTCCATCATGCGACGAATGGTTTCATGGATCAACCTTGGTTGCTCTATTTGAGGATGAAGCGCCAAAACTTCTTTTAAGATAGGACCTACAAGAGGCAAAGCCATCAAAGCATCTAATGTCAAAATACCAGAGCGAATCCCATCATCGATATCATGACAATTGTAAGCAATGTCGTCTGAGATAGCTGCAATTTGTGCTTCGAGAGAAGCATACCCACTCAGCTCAAGATCCATGAGCGACTGAAAATCAGCAATCGTGCGAGGCAACACTTCCCCTTCTTTTAAGGGCAGCAACGGACCATTATGTTTCACGATACCCTCAAGAGCTTCAAATGTCAGATTCAAGCCATTAAAATCAGCATATTTTTTCTCGAGCTGTGTGACAATACGAAAGGTCTGATCATTATGATCAAAACCACCATAGGGTTTCATCACTTCATCAAGCGCATCTTCTCCTGCATGCCCAAAACAGGTGTGACCAAGATCATGCGCAAGAGCAATACATTCAGCTAAATCTTCATTGACATAAAAAATGCGAGCAATCGTTCGGGCGATCTGAGCCACCTCAAGGCTGTGCGTTAGCCTTGACCGGAAGTAATCACCTTCGTAATAGAGAAACACTTGTGTTTTATATTGCAGTTTCCTAAAAGCACCGGAATGAATAATACGATCACGATCTCTTTGGAAGTCAGATCGGCTTACTTTTGTCTCTTCTGCACGCTTAAAAAGTCGCCCTCGGCTTTTGGTTGGATCTGAAGCATACGCTGCCTGATGCATAACTAAATGTCCTTTGCTTTTATTTTTAGTCCATAAAATGTTAAAAAGAGATACATTTTGAGGATAAAGTCTTGATTTTCTTCATTGTAACCTATTATGATGAAAAATAAACCTTCTTTTTAAGGCACCTCATGACACAAGATTATTCATCCTCAGATTCAAGACTTTCTCTGACCAAAGCGGCGGCTGAGCATATTGCAGTCATTTGTCAGCAAGATGAACGCGCCTCTGTCTTTTTCCGCATTTCTGTTTCAGGTGGTGGCTGCTCTGGCTTTCAATATCATTTTGATCTAGACACTCAAACAAGGGATGATGATCTCACCTTTACTGATTTTGGAACAAAATTTGTGACAGATGAAACATCACTCAGCATCCTAAAAGGCAGCCTCCTTGATTATGTCGAAGACTTAATGGGAAGCTCCTTCAGAATCATTAATCCGAATGCAAAAAGCTCTTGCGGATGCGGGAATTCTTTTTCTTTATAATTTTTCTTTTATTTTTTTTCATGAATTCGTGGTAGATTTATTTAATCTCACTCAATAGAGCTCCCATGACAAATCACTTCATCACACCTTATTTTGAGACACTCCCCTCCTCATTTGACACAGTGAGCTTTGGCGAGCATTTTCAAATCATAACAAAAAACCCACTCACAGAGTATAAAACAAATTTTGCAACCGCCTATGCAGTGCTTAAAGATGGAAAACCTTGTGACACAATGATGGCCTATGTCACGGATTCCCCCTACCCAATCCAAAAAGAATATATTGGTAATTTAATGGGGTTGGATTACACAGACATGATCCGCGTCATTGATTTCAAGAAAGTTCAATGGCTTGCTGATAACACAATTCAATTTGCGGTTCTCGTCACAAAACCTCAGGGAGCAAGACTCTTAAAGCCTGGTGAAAATACACTAACCCCTTATACTATACACGATCTCGAAAGATATTTCGTCAGACCTGTTCTTACATTTCTACGCCAGCTTGAGTCAAAGCAAATGAGCCATGGCAATATCAGCCCATACAACCTTTATTTCAAAAATGAAACACAAGGTCCTCTGATGTTGGGAGAGAATTTTATGGCACCTGCCGCCTTCTCTCAAAATCTTATTTTTGAACCAATTAATCGAGCTGTCTCTCAATATACAGGCAAAGGACCAGGGGGAAGCATCAACGACGTTTACGCCCTTGGCATCACGATTTTTTCATTAATTACAGGCCAAATCCCTCTCGCAGACATGGATACAAAAGACATGCTGAGAATAAAACTTGAGAGAGGGACTTATTCTGCTTTAACAAAAGCAATTGAGATACCGGCAAGTTTGAATGAACTTTTCAGAGGCACACTGAACGATGACGCTGAGAATCGCTGGAGCCTGGAAGAAATTGATAACTGGTTCTCTGATCACAAACAAAATCCACGACAAGCACAAAAAGCGGTAAAAGCCGGTCGCTTCTATGAATTCGAAGGCGAACAATTTCTTGATGTCAAATCAATTGCTCTTGCATTTGGACTGCAACCAAACGCTGCCCTGAAAGTAATTGAAAATGGCCTTTTTCTGAACTGGCTAAAAAGAAGTTTCTCTGATCAAAATATTTATCAAAACATCGATGAGCTGATAAAAGGAGATGGGACTAATGTCGTTAAAATTGACAATCTGACTCTGGCTGAAATTTGCATGACCCTTGATCAATCTCTACCTATTCTTTATAAAGAGCTCAGAATATTACCAATGGGACTCGGCACAGCCTTGATGGAATCCTTTCTTTTCAATAAAAACCCCGCTCTTTTTCTTGAATTGCTTGCAAACAGAATACCCCAAAAATGGCTTATAAACCAAGGAAATCTTGACTTTCAAATGAAACTGACTGCACAAATGCTTGATACAGCTTCATCTTTTATTGAGAAAAAAGGGCCTGGCCTTGGACTTGAAAGACTCCTTTATGAACTCAATCCAGACCTCTATTGTCTCAGTCCTAAAGTTTCTCACTATAAGGTCATCACTTTAGCTGAGCTTCTCTTGGCTCTTGAAGAAAATGCAAAATCAAAAGACTATGACACCGACCCTACCGATCAGCACATATTAGCCTTTCTAGCCGACAAACAAAATCGAGTAGATGCTTATTATCTGAGTCAACTCTCTGGGGATTTTTCTCCAGAAGCAAAAGCAGCAGCTCTTACCTATATCCTTGCCGAAAGTAGTCGAGTTGCACAGCTTGATTCTCTGCCAAACTTAGCAAAACTACTCCTACACAGATTACAGCCCTTCATTCAAAAACTACATGATACAGACACGCAAGAGACCGTGTTTAAAACGATGGAAGAATACGCGTCTCACGGTAATCTGACTGAGATGGCAAAATTGGTGATGGATGAAGATCTCTTAACACAAGATACAGAATCATATGAATTAGCCCAGGAAGAATATGAAGAAATCACCCAATCAATTGAAAGCCTGAAAGCCATTATTACAAACCCGAGTATCATCTCAAAGACAATCGGAAAACATGTCGCAGTCATGGTTTCAATTGGCTGCGCCAGTATTTTTGGAGCTGCCATGGTCATTAAATTGGTTACCTCGTAAAGGATAAAACATGAATCAACCTAGAAAAAAAATATCTTTCTTTAGGAAAACATTTTATTTCATCCTCATTGTTGTGGCGAGTCTTTTCCAGCCAGCCTCAGCGATTATTTTCTTTTGCGGCATGCTCCCAAGTTTCATGACAATGCTTATTGATAAAGATCCAAATAAAACCGCAGTTTATAGTGTCATGCCAATGAATCTGATAGCTGTTTGCTCAATCATTCTTGACTTACATCAAGAAAATAATACAATACAATATGCCTTTTCACTCTTAAGCACCCCTTTCCATTGGGTTATTATGTATGGTGGAGCTGCCTTCGGTTGGGCTTTCTACTTTATCATCCCTCAAATCGTTGCCATTCTTATGGTGAAAAAAACTGAAATTCAGACCTCCCTTTTAGAAAAGAGTCGTGATAAACTCGTCGCAAGATGGAAACTGAATGAAACAATAGAAAATAACAATGCATAAAGGACAAGCACAATGAATCACACACAAGATCCAATCGTTATTGTTGGCTGTAAAAGAACACCGATCGGCAGCTTCTTAGGCGAACTCTCATCCCTAAAAGCAACAGCACTTGGTGGTTTTGCAATCAAAGCAGCTCTTCAGCATGCGGGTCTATCCGGTGATCAAATCAATGAAGTGATGATGGGCTGTGTTTTACCAGCAGGTCTTGGTCAAGCTCCTGCCCGCCAGGCAGCCTTTGATGGGGGCGTTCCAAAACAAGCAGGCGCCGTTACAATCAATAAAATGTGTGGATCTGGGATGAAAGCTGTCATGATGGCTCATGATTCACTCTTAGCAGGCACAAACAATGTTGTGATTGCAGGCGGCCTTGAAAGCATGTCAAATGCGCCTTATCTTCTTGAGAATGCAAGATCTGGTCTTCGTATGGGACATCAAAAAATCATTGACCATATGTTTTACGATGGCTTAGAAGATCCCTTTGGCCACGGAGGCCTTATGGGTGTTTTTGCAGAAAAATGTGCAACTCATTATCAATTTACGCGTCAAGCACAAGATGACTTTGCGATTGCATCACTCAAAAAAGCTCAAAAAGCAGAACAAGATGGAACCTTTGCAAAAGAAATCACAGCGATTACCCTGAAGCAAAAAAAGGGCGATGAAGTCATCACTGCTGATGAGCAACCACGCAAAGCCAATTTAGAAAAGATTCCACAGCTAAAGCCTGCTTTTGATAAAGATGGAACCGTCACAGCGGCTAACTCCAGCTCAATTTCAGATGGCGCTGCCGCTCTTGTTCTCATGCGTCAATCAGAGGCTGAGCGTCGTCACTTAAAACCGCTTGCTCGTATTTTGGCACATGCAACGCACTCACAAGAGCCAGAATGGTTTACAACAGCTCCTATTGGGTCTATTCAAAAAGTGCTCGAAAAAGCGAATCTGACAAAAAAGGATATTGATCTCTATGAAATCAATGAAGCTTTTGCCGTTGTTGCCATGGCAGCTATGCGTGATTTAAGCCTTGGAGAAGACATCGTCAACATCCACGGTGGCGCTTGTGCTTTGGGCCATCCAATCGGAGCTTCTGGCGCACGTATTCTCGTGACTCTGTTAAACGCTCTTGAAGCACGTGATTTAACACGTGGCGTTGCTTCTTTGTGTATTGGTGGTGGCGAAGCAACAGCTGTTGCGATTGAACGCATACGTTAACTTGACTGTGGAGTTCTGATTAAATGCATATTCTTGAAGAACACGAGCTCATCAAACAGATGTCTCGCAACTTTGCGCGTGAACAACTCGCACCCCACTCTGCTCATTGGGATGAGACGGGAGAAATTCCGCGAGATATCTTAACACAGATGGGGCAATTGGGCCTTATGGGCATGCTGGTTCCTGAAAAATATGATGGCGTCAATTGTGATCCGATCTCTTACGTCTTAGCGATTGAAGAAATTGCAGCTTGCGATGCATCGACCTCGTCTATCATGTCTGTTCACAACTCTGTTGGCTGCATGCCGATTTTAAATTACGGGACAGAAGCACAAAAGCAAACATATCTGCGCCCCCTTGCTCGCGGTGAGATGATAGGTTGTTTCTGCCTGACAGAGCCTCAGGCCGGATCCGATGCTTCTGCCCTTAAAACAAAGGCGATTCTTGATGGCGACCATTATGTTCTAAATGGCACAAAACAATTCATTACCTCTGGAAAAAATGGGGATCTTGCCATTGTCTTTGCGATGACAGATCCAGCTGCAGGCAAAAAGGGAATGACCGCCTTTTTGATTCCCACCAAAACACCTGGCTATATTGTTGGCCGTCTTGAAGAAAAAATGGGTATTAGAGCCTCTGATACAGCACAAATTGTTCTTGATAACTGCCGCGTTCCCAGGGAAAATGTTCTTGGGCAATTAGGCGAAGGATATAAAATTGCTCTATCAAACTTAGAGGGTGGACGTATTGGAATTGCCGCTCAAGCTGTTGGTATTGCTCGCAATGCCTATGAACATGCTCTGCGCTATTCAAATGAGCGGGAAAGTTTTGGCAAAAAAATATTTGATCATCAAGCCGTTCAGTTTCGTCTTGCTGATATGGCAACAGATATTGAAGCTGCCCGTCAGCTTGTTTTATTAGCTGCGCATAAAAAGGGCGCAAAGCAACCATGTCTCAGAGAAGCATCGATGGCAAAACTCTTCGCCTCTGAAATGGCAGAACGCGTGACTTCTCAAGCAATACAGATCCATGGCGGCTATGGTTATCTTAAAGAATATCCGGTTGAGCAGCTTTATCGCGATGCACGCATTACTCAAATCTATGAAGGGACAAGCGACATTCAGCGCATGGTAATTGCCAGAAGTCTGTAAAGATAAAAAAACTCTTGATTTCTATGATGATATAACCTAGTTTATGATAAATTAATTCTTTATTGTAAAGCGATCTCTATTTTCACTAACCATTCTTAAGAGTTCATCATGTCAGATTTATATATTGATCTTTACTCCTCAGATTCAGAGCAACCGATAGACCAAAATCATCCAGTGCATAACAGCATAGCGGCTCAGACCCAATCTCCCCATGTTGCAAGATACTTCACCTCTCACCTTCTGAATGAACTCTGTGAACATTATTTGGATTACAAAGACATCCTGTCGATGGGCTGTGTTGCTAAGCACTTCAAAGAATTTTTGAATCAAATCCTCTCACATTCTAATCTCACAGCAAAACTCCTGACTTTCATGGGCTTAAATCCAATTCATGATGATTCAATTGATCTTGAATGGTATGAAAACGGCTATTGCGGGCCGTCATTTAATGCTCAAAACCCTGCTCCTGATGATTTAGTAAGAGAAATCTCACGCACGCTTATCATTAATAATTTTATTGCAGGTAAGCTTTATAGCGACCATAAAGTTATGGCCCTGTTCCAATATCATCTTCTCGTCATCAAAGATGTGACGCTTCAAATTGAATCTGATTATGCAAAAGGCACAACCATCAAGCCTGGTTTTTTTGACCTATTAAGAATTTTTTTCAATCTGCCTTTGAATCCTCAGACAGTTATCAATATTGAAAGCCTATCTCTTCGGTGCAAACAATTTATGATCGCTTTTGAGGCGATGAATAAAAGCCCTCACATAACCGAGAAAAGTAGTCTTTCAGGCGTTTTCAGAACCTGCATTCAGCTCCAAATTGATATGGTTGCAGCCCTACCCGCAGATGATGATCTAACGCCCCATCCTCTCAGAGAAGCTTTAGAGGAAAGCAGGCGATTTTGTATGCGCCCACGCCCTAATCACTGGTCATATTTTGAATATCAACGCAGATATGAAAAACCAAGCCAGGAAGGTTTTTATATCTACCACGATTTTATTCAAGAAAATAAAGAGGCTGTTAAAACACACTGCTGGAGCATCAGATCTCATGTGCTTATCATTCCAGAACAAATCCCTTGCTTTAAAGCTGTTGAATCGGTCAGCTTCAAATTTAATACAATTGCCTTCTTGTCTCCAAATTTTCCTGAAAAATTCCCAGCTTTAAAAGAACTATACCTTGCAAAAAACCTCTTGGGCCCTGGCAACATGCTTGTTATTTCAAAACTCACAAATTTAGAAATATTAGACTTGCGTTGCAATAAACACCTAACCTCAATTTTACCTGACATTGGTCTGCTCATCAATTTAAAAAAGCTTTATCTGTGTCATACTGGTCTGACAAGCCTGCCTGTTGAAATCGGCCTTCTCACAAATTTAAAGAAGCTCGATATCAGAGGTACAATGATACAAAGCATTCCAGACGAAATTTTAACATTGCCGAACTTAAAAAAATTTCTAAAACCAGATACTCTCAATATTCAAACCGCTTAAATTAACTCTGTCAAGGCAAAATAGAAATGTCCGCTTTAGAGCAAGATAGAAATGTCCGCTTTAGAGGATAAGTTATCCAAAAGTCCACAACCCGGCAGCGGAGCCTCCTACACTCAGGCTGCCAAGGGTTGTGG
>JAGPBS010000056.1 GCA_018063245.1 Alphaproteobacteria bacterium
GGATCAAAAGCAGAATGCAGAAACCATTATGGCGCATAGATGCCGAATATATGACAGCTTCAATTCTCCTTATACACATCGCTTTCGATTTTTTTCTTGTATTATCATCGGCGTCCATATATGACGGAGAGTAATTACTTAAGTAAGATGAGATGAGAGATCTTGTAGATTAGGGTTCAATTTTTTAATAAGCAGTATCTTTTTTGATCGAGACATATTTTTGATTTGTTTTTCTCTTAGGATAGCAGATTCCATTGAGTGATGACTTTCATAATAAACAAGCGTTTTACAATTATACATTGATGTGAAGGAATTGTTTGTTTCATTCTGATGTTCATAAAGGCGTCGTGCTAAATTTGATGTAACCCCAGTATAAAATACGTTTCTCATTTTATTTGTAAGGATATAAATTGCTGGTTGTTTCATGGTGAGTTTGCCTTTTAAAAACACGATATCAAAAGACAGAGAAAATGCAATTTAAATGATTTGTACTGAGTATGAAAAATGAGAACCGTCATTCAGAGCCACCCCCATGAGGGGTGGCGTGGAATCTCATAGACTCACAATTTAACACAATGTATGTTGAGAGTTTGCTAAGATTCCACGTCGCCTCTTCAGGAGGGGACTCTGAATGACGAGTGCATTACTCAAAACTCATGACTTTAAAGAGCTCGCCCATTTGCCCTTGATCAACAAGGCGCTCGGCTCTGCTTACGATATCCGCTTTCTTCTCATCACTCGATGCATGCTCGCACAGTTTCATGACGCGGTCTCTAAGGCCAAGAGAAAGCAGAAAATCGCGCTGAGTTGAAAAAGATCTGCTCGTCATTCCATGCTCTTTTGCAATTTGATCAAGGCATGAAAAATCAATGTGCGTGGTGAGGTCCGTTTCGCCAATAGCCGTGAAAATCGGAACCTGACGATGACCTTTTACAGCCTGTAAGCTTGATTGAGGCGGTTTTGAGAAATCCCCATAATCAATGATCAGGCCAGCTCCGCCATGTGTTTTTAAATGCATGGATAAGACTGTCATCAGCGATATCATCGCACTATTGAGCTCAAAAAGATCACCCTCTTGTGGCTTACTCGGAAAATAAGCCTCATAGGCTTTCTGTGCTTGATCAGACTCACCGATTGTGAGCTGAAAGTCATCATGGAAGGTGATGTAAAGTTCTTGCCATTTCTGGTTTTGATAGACGAATTGCTGAATGGGAAAGGCATCAAAAAATTCATTGCCGAAAAAGAAGAGAGGCGATTCCGGCAGCTCAGCAAGGCTTTCAATAAAGTGAATGTCTTTAATGGCTTCACATTTTTTTGTTATTTCTGCTTTATGGTAAGGATTGGTTTCAAGGCAATAGCACTGAATACGTGCGTTCAGATCAGGTATTTTATTCAGAACACGCAGAAAATCTGAAAGAAAGGTGCCTCTGCCAGGGCCAAGCTCAAGAAAAATCAAAGGGCCCTCTGGCCATTTTTCTTGCCATTTGACAATGAACCAGATCGCAATCAATTCTCCAAAGACCTGGCTGATTTCAGGTGATGTGATGAAATCACCATTCTGTCCGATTCGATTGGGGTTTTTGTAATAGCCATATTGCGGATGATAAAGAGCCAGGCTCATGAATTCATAGAGACTTATCGGCCCTTCCGAGCCGATTTTTTGAATCAGAAGCGCCTCAAGATCTGTTTTCATTTTGTCTGAGAGCGATGACTATAGTAAAGAACGCCAAGACCCAAAAGAAACATAGGGATTGAGTAAACTTGTCCTAAGGTGAAAGCATCATAGATATAGCCGATGTGGTTATCAGGTTCTCTGAAACATTCAACAATCACGCGGAAGATCGCATAGAAGCAGATGAAAAGCCCTGTAAGTGTACCAGGTTTTTTCCAGAGATTGAATCTGAAAAAGCCAATGGCCATAATTAAAAAGAGGCAGATTCCTTCAAGACCTGCTTCATAAAGCTGGCTTGGATGACGCGGTACATTGCCGCCTGTCGCAAAGATAACAGCCCAAGGAACATCTGTCATTTTTCCATAGAGTTCTTGATTGATGAAATTGGCAAGTCTGCCAAGAAAAAGACCAATTGGGAGCGTGACAGAAGCAAGATCAGCAATTTGCATCATGGAGATTTTGCGAATGTGTGAGAAGCCCCACAAAGCAAAGACCATGCCAAGGAACCCGCCATGAAAGGACATGCCGCCTTTCCAGGTTGATAAGAGATCAAGTGGTGAGAGAAAGAGGCTTGGTTGATAGAATAGCGCATAGCCAAGGCGCCCGCCAACAATGACGCCGATCACCGACCAGATCAGAAAATCTTCAACGTCAATCGGTTTTACGTTAATGCGTGGATCAGATTGAATGCGGCGGCTAAGATAGAGCCCATAACGCCAGCAAAGAATAAAGCCTAGAAAATAAGCGATTCCATACCATCTGACAGGAAAAGGACCAATCTGAAAGGCAACGGGATGAATGTTTGGAAAAGGGATAGCCATGGAATAAACCTCGGTTTTGATTATGCGTAAGGGTTGTCTGTCATCAGATAATTTTGATAATAATCTTCAATGCCTTCTTCAAGACTATAGAATTTGTGAGCGTAACCACGTTTTTTGAGCTTTCCCATTGCAGCTTCTGTATGGAATTGATATTTGCCAACCAAATGCTCTGGCATATCAATATGCTTGATATTTGGATCTTTGCCAAGGGATTTAAAACAAGCCTCTGCCATGTCTTCAAAAGAGCGCGCTTTACCTGTTCCTACGTTGAAAATGCCGCTTTCTTCAGGGTGATCAATGAACCATTCAATGACCTTCACGCAATCTTTGACATAGATGAAGTCTCGTCTAGGAGCGCCCAAGGCAGGATCAGGTTTAAAAAGCTGAACTTTTCCATCTTTTTGAATTTGCTCATAAAGTTGGTGGGCAACACTGCGCTGTCCACCTTTGTGATATTCATTTGGTCCATAGACGTTAAAGAACTTGAGTCCAACCCATTGTTTTGGGTGGTGGATACCATATTCTGTAAGTTTTTTGACGCGTTGGTCAAAGCAATGCTTGCTCCAACCATAGGGATTAAGAGGGCGTAATCCTTCAATGGAGAGATCATTAAAGCCTTGGCTGCCATCGCCGTAGGTTGCAGCGGATGAGGCATAAATGAAACGAACTTCATTATCAGCGCAAAAATCCCAGAGCTGTGAAGAGAGGTGGAAATTTGTTGCGAGCGTATAGTCTGCATCTGTTTCAGTTGTGTCTGACACAGCGCCCATGTGAATGATCATCTTGAGGTTTTCTTTGTTTTCTTCAAGATATTCTTTTAAGTTTTCAGGAAAGACAAAGTCATCAAACTGATGATTGGCAACGTTTTTCCACTTATCGGCATGGCCAAGCCAGTCGCACAAGACGACTTGTTCAAATGCTTTCTTTTTGAGCATTGCAGCAAATATATTAGACCCAATAAAGCCAGAGGCGCCGGTGATAATAATCATTTTCTATTCTTTTCTGTTCTTTCTCATTTTTTTTCGATGAAAAAAAGGTTATAACAAACTGTACTCCCAATTTAAGTCAAAAATATGAGTTTCGCAAGATGCGATTTCGACTTTTTGGAATATAATGATTGTGACGGGATGCAATATGTGTTACAAACAATTAAGGTGATTTATGCAAACAAAACATCGAATTTTTGATGAATTAGCGAAACTTGCCATGAGTGGTGCTGGAATTGCATCGCAAGTGCGCCAGGACAGTGAAGGTTATTTTAAGAAAAAATGTGAAGAGATATTTGCAAAAGCAGATTTTGTCACACGTGAAGAGTTTGATGTATTAAAAGAGATGCTCGTTCAGGCGCGATTGACAGAAACCAAGCTTGAGGAAAGAATTGAAGCGCTAGAAGCCCAGCTTAAAAAGCACAAATAAGAAATAAGAGAGAGTTTTAGATATATGGGAATGAAATTAGATATGGATGAGACTTTTGAAAAAGGGAATCCGATTGATTCTATCCATGAGTTTTTAGATGGTCTGCCAGGCGATCGTATTTCTCCGTATGATTTGCTTGTTGAATTTCAGGGTGAATGGGGTGTTTATCGATTCCATTATACATGGTATGAACCAAGCCTTTATTTAGGGCTTGTGATAGCCATTGATTTATCCTTTGCAGTTCAGGATCATCCTGGCTTTTATGCTTTGCTCAATGAAGTTAACTCAAAGATGAATCTAGGTCATTTGGAATATACCAAAGAGACTTTAAAATTACATATGCGTTATGGTGTGTTTCTTGAATATGGAATATTGACAGTGCAACACTTTGAATTATTTACAGATTTGTTATTAGATGAGTGTGATAGGTTCTACCCTGTTGTTGATTCATTTCTGAATCAGAACTACTCGCAGGTCGAGGCGATGAACCAAGCCTTCCTTGAGGTTAGGGGCAACGCTTAGGGGGCTGAGAGGGCTTGTTAGAACTAAGATCCGTCACTCAGAGGGTTCCTTTAGGAGCCCGTGGAGTCTTTAAGGGAATAACAACATAGATTGTACTTAGTTTTTAGATTGCTGAGATTCCACGCCACCTCTAAGAGAGGTGGCTCTGAATGACGGATGGAGAAGCTTGTGAGGGTGGCTTTGACTTATAAGAAAAAAAGGCTCTCGATTGAGAGCCCTTTTGTTGTCGAATTTGATTTATTGCTTTTTCCGAAGCAATCCAAAGCCGAGGAGTGAAAGGCCTAAGAGACCAAGCGCGCCTGGTTCAGGCGTTGCTACGCAACCACCAACTGGACATCCATCATCATAGGTAAATCTTAACCCTGATAATTGGAAAGATGACGTTTTATTCGCGTTTTGTCTGACAAAGAGATATTGTTGGACTGTGCCTGGAAGATCTGTGAATACATTGGCACCTGTTATTAAAAGAGGTGTAGTTGCTGAGGTTGCAACAACGTTTGTGAATATTTGGGCTGTTTCACTTGCTCCCAATCCCGATAAATCAATTGCCCAAGTGCCAATGAGACTATTCGCTGTTATAAAGGCAAGAGGAGCCGCTAAGTCGATTCTCACAAAGTCAAATGTTGTACCTCCTGCGGATTGATCAATAGTTGTTGGAGGCCCATTTGAAACGACACCAACTCCAGTTAGATTGCCTTGTATTTGAGAGAACCCTACGCCAATTGTAACGTTTACTGGACTTGTTGTTGATCCGCCAGATAAGATGACATTATCATCAGCTGCTGTCCATCCTGGTACGAGTGGCAACCCAGTGCTATCGAATGATCTACTTTGTGTGTTCGTAAACACGACTGCAAAATTCCATTGAATTGTTTGTGTAACAGCTTGAGCTTGGCTCGCTAGAAAAGTGCAGGCTAAGATGGCTGTTGTGGCAAGTAATGATCGTTTAAACATTTTTTTCTCCTTAAATGAATTTGTTTTATATCTTGATCAATCTGTCTTTTCTGTTTTATTGATAGCCTCTAAATTGCAGGAAGTGTGCTGCAAAATTTTATCCATTGTAATCAATTAGTTACACAAGCACCTGAAAGTTATAATTTTAAAATGTTAACTTTTTGTTAACTAAAATTTCAGATTGTTTGTGGGGCGAACTAGTATATAAATTTGGCGTGAAAAAATGAAATAAAGAGCCAATAAATAAAATATTTAAAAAAATTCCCACAAGGATTGTTTGAGTGTGGTATAAAGAAAGTAAGGGGAGAGTTATGTCAAACGCCATTTATCTTTTTTGAAGCTCAATTAAGAGGTTTACAAAGGCTACATTATTTTCGTCACTCAGAGGGCTCTCTTAGAGAGCCCGCCTGTCAGGCCGAAGCCTTGGCGTAGGCTGATGGAGTCTGTGGGATGTGTCAATAAGCATTGAGCCATGTTTTAGAATTGCTGAGATTCCATCCTCCTACGCTAAAGCTTCGGCGGGACAGGCGCCACCTCTTAAGGAGGCGACTCTGAATGACGGGTTAGAAAAGCCTAAAAATCTAAAATTCCCATGAATAATACATAATGATTTAGGAGAGAGAATATGTCTGAGAATGCAGATGTAAATGATGAGGCTGTCGATATGACGGGCCTTGAATCAAGTGCTGAAGAGAAAAAAGTCAGACTCTGGAAACGTAATTTGACAAAAGCTCAACATGAGGAAAAGGATTGGCGCTTTAGAGCCTCGAAGGTCCTTGAAAGATATAGAGATGAACGGCATGCTTGGAATCGTTATAACAGCAATAAATTCAATATTTTGTGGGCGAATGTTGAAACTTTACGTCCAGCCCTTTATAGTCGCTGTCCAAGGCCAGATGTGAGACGACGCTTTCGGGATGTTGATCCTATTGGTAAAGCCATGTCAGATATTTTTGAGCGCAGTCTCTCAAATAATCTTGATGGATATGATTTCGACCAAGTCATGAATCAAGCGATTGTTGATTACTTGCTTGTCGGAAGAGCGGTTACGCGGATCAGGTTTGATCATACGGTGACAAAAGAAAGCCAAGATAGAGGTGAAGTTGTTTATGCAGAGCCTGTTCACTGGCAAGATTTTTTAAGAGGCCCAGGTCGCTATTGGCATGAAGTTGAGTGGGTCGCTTTTAAACATAGGTTGAATCGTGATCGTCTTGTAGAAAAGTTTGGCAGAAAAGCGCTAAAGCTTTTTGAAGAAAATCAAAAGGAAGAGGTTACAGTGGTAACGCTCTGGGAAATTTGGGATAAGCAAAAAAGAGAGGTTCATTTTTTTGCGCCGCAGATTGAAGTCATACTGCAAACTTTTAAAGATCCTTTGAAACTCAAAGGCTTTTTCCCCATACCTCAACCACTTTATAGCTTTCAAGACACAGGAAGCTTAGTGCCTGTGCCAGATTTTTGTTGCTACAAAGATCAGGCAGATGAGCTTGATAGGCTCACAACACGTATTTCAAAGTTGGTGAGCGCACTGAAAGCACGCGGTGTTTTTGATAGTCGTGTGACAGAGTTCCGAGATTTGATGCTTGCTGATGATGCGGAATTGGTGCCGGCTGAAAATATTTCATTGCTTTTACAAGCGGGCGGTATCGAAAAGGCTGTTTGGTTCTTGCCAATTGAACAGATTGCACGCGTGCTGCAATCTTTGTATGCGCAGCGTGAACATCTGAAGCAATCGATTTATGAACTCACGGGTATTTCAGATGTGATCAGGGGCTCAAGCCAGGTTGGAGAAACAGCAACGGCTCAGAGCATCAAGGCTCAGTATGGATCTCAACGTTTGCAGCGTCGTCAAAGAGATGTGCAGCGTTATGCAAGAGACTTGTTAAGATTGAAAGCTGAAATTATGGGCAAGCATTTTTCATTCGAGGCTTTTGAGAGAATGAGTGGTATGCAACTCGATTTGATGATGAGAAAGCTCATGAGGGAAGAAGGCGCTAATGGATACAGGATCGATATTGAAACGGATAGTACAATCCTGCCGGATCTTCAAGAAGATCAGCGCAATATCAGTCAATTGCTTAATAGCGTTGTGTCGTTTATTCAGGGTGTTACGCCTTCTGTTGAAAGTGGAACTTTACCTCTAGACGCCGCGAAAGCTCTTTTAATGGCGTCAGTCAGACGACATCGGATGGGCAGAGATGTGGAAGAGGCTCTTGATCAAATAGGAAAATAGCACGATGAGAAAAATATACGTCTTTCACCAGGGAAAGCTGGTTGAAAAAACGGAAGAGATGATAAGAGATGAGGCGCTACGAGCGCCTTTTGTTTTGTCGGATCTTCCGGGTTATATCTCGCCTGTCGGTTCAGGTTGGATAGAAGGAAGAGCGAGCCGGCGAGAAGATCTGAAAAGATCGGGCTGCCGAGAAGTAGATTCAAGTGAGTTCAAGCGGAAAGGATAGGCTCAATATGCAAACAGAAACAGATATGACAACAGAAACAAGCTCTCAAGACGAGAGCTTAACTTTAGATACAAACAATGAGAAGGAGAATGCTCATGACATGGGAAACGAAATTGGACGAGACGCCAGCACAGACGGCAATGAATCAGCCGAAACACAAACCGAAGAAACACGGGAAACTGTGCAGAGTGAAACAAAGGCTGCTGAGAGTGTGGTTGAAGCTCAAGAGTTCATGCAAGTCTTTCGCTCAAAGGCTGAAGCGATGGATTTGTCGTTTGAAGAAGCGGTAGAGCGATTATTTTTAGCTCATGAAGCGCTTGAGAAAAATCCAGAGGCAGCTTTGAAATGGCTTCAGAGAGAATATAGCGTGACGTTGGATGAAGAGCACTCCATGAAAGGTCAAGCGCAGTATCTTGCCGATTTATATTCCTTAAGAGATGCAAGAGATCAAAAAGGATGTCTCAAGTATCCGCATTTCAAAGACCTGCAGACAGATGTTTTGTACTTCATGCAATCTGGCAGAGCGAAAGATGCAACATCAGCTTACGAGATGGCTTTTTGGAGCAAGGCAGATATGCGTGATAAGCATTTATCGGACTTAAAAGAAAGCTATAAGCAAGCAGCTCAAGAGATGCTTCGGGCAGAAGAGTCCGAAAAAGCAGTGGCTTTAAATGTGTCATCAGAAGGCAGGGAGCTCGGATCAGAAGATGCTCATCAGAGCATGCGGCAGACGATGACTCATCTGTATGATGAGCTTTGCCAAACATAATTTTAAAATTCTACTGCCTCGTCACCCTGAACTTGTTTCAGGGTCTGCTGAGATGCTGAAACAAGTTCAGCATGACTTTGTCTAAGATTCACCATGAGGGTGACGATGGTGAGAAAAATTTTACAAGTTTTGATTCAGGTTTCTGAATCAAAAAGAGGCCATGGAGAGACATGGCCTTTATGACAAAAACAACATAACAAAATAGGAGAGAAAATGGTTAGTCCAAATACAGTTTTTTCAGAATTGGTCGCAACAACCTTAAATCAACATCGTAAAGATGTTGCTGACAACATCAGCAAGGGAAATGCTTTGCTTGCGCGTTTGATGGAAAAAGGTCGTTACGAAACTGTTGATGGTGGTCAGCAAATTGTTGAGCCACTTGATTATACTGAAAATTCAAGCTACCAAAGATATAGCGGCTACGACAGGCTGAATATATCTCCAACTTCTGTGCTATCAGCAGCTCAATATGATTGGAAACAATGCTCTGTTCATATTACAGCTTCTGGTTTAGAACTGCGCCAAAATGCAGGAAAGAATCAGTTGATTAGACTTGCTGAAGCAAGAATTGCAAATGCACTCAGAACTTTCAAAAATAAATTATCAGAAGATGTTTATTCTGATGGTTCTGCTGATCAGGGTAAACAAATCAGTGGTCTTCAGGCCGTTGTATCAGATAGCGGTCGTGGTACCGTTGGTGGTATTAACTCTGAAGAGTTTGCTTTCTGGAGAAATAAAGTGCAATCAGCAGCAGCCCCAATGCAAGGTGGAAATGCAGTAGAGGTTTCTAAAGAAACCATCAAGCAATTGATGAATCCGCTGTATCTTGATCTTTGCCGTGGGAACAATCGTCCGGACCTGATTGTGAGCTCGAATGATTACTTCTCATTCTACTGGGAAAGCCTTCAAGATTTACAAAGGTACGCTGATGATACAGGCGCAACAGCTGGTTTCCAGTCACTGAAATATGTGACAGCTGATGTGATTCATGATGGCGGATCAGGTATTCCTGATGGTCACATGTATTTCCTGAACACAGAATATCTGAAGCTTGTTGTTCATCAAGATGCAAACATGACACAAATGGCTGAGAAATCAATTCTCGATCAAGATGCTGTTGTGATTCCTCTTCTCTGGATGGGGAATTTGGTTTGCTCGAATAGGGCGCTTCAGGGTGTTTTGAAATCGTAATGTAAATGAGATTGCCACGTCGGTCCTCGACTTTGTCGTGTACCTTCTCGCAATGACGTTAAGTTGAAGCGTCATCGCGAGCCCTTTAGGGCGTGGCGATCTAAATACCAAAAGGAGAGAAAGAAAATGACACAGGATTTGTGTGTAATTGAGTTTTTTTTAGAGGCCGTTGAAGACCGGCCGGCCTCAATTGCTGCCGGAAGACTCGTCTATAAGAGCGAGGAGTGGTATCGGTTGCGACTGCCAGGTGGATCAGATGTGAGAGTTGAAAAAGTCTCTGACAAGATCAAACAGACTTTTGTAAGAGAGTATAGTGCCTTTCAAGAGCTTGATCAAGAGCCAGAGAATGGTTTTGATTTAAAGCTTTGGCCAGTGATGAAACCATCAGATTTAAAAACACTTGCTGGCTTTGGCATTAAAACAGTTGAGGCTTTGGCGGAGCTGACTGATGAAGGGATTCTTTCTTTCATCGATAAAAGTTTGCCAAAAAAAGCAAAAGTGTGGCTTGGAGCAGGCGCGGCTGAAGGGACATTACGCGATGAGAATAAACGTTTAAAACAGGAACTGGATGTGTTGAAAAAACAATGCATTCGTAAAGGAGAGAAACATGTCATCTACAGGAAAAATGATACTAGGTTCGCTGGTTACGGATCTATGCGATGAAATTGGCCTGATGGCCCCAGATAATCTATTTGATGCAGAAGATGATTTTGCAAGACAGCTGCTCGCGATTTTACATAAGTTGGGCAGAGAGCTCTGTGCAAATTATGGATGGCCTCAATTGAAAAAGATGGTGACAGCAGCAGGTGACGCCGTAGAAGATTTTGATCGGTTTGTGAATAGATCCAAAAAGGAATATTACTCAACCTTTTGGGTTGAAGGAGCAGATGGTTTGCGTAAAGAGAAAGCATCGCGTTTAGATGATCGATTTTTGTTTTCAGATTCAGTGATGCAAAATGGTCTTAAATATATGCTTCTGGAGACGAAGGGGCTAGAGTCATCAAATGCTTTTGCTCAGTTTCAACAGGCTGTGCACAATGGACTATCGCAAGCTAATTATGCTCACCAGAAAAATCTGGACTTGGGTTTTTTAGATGGATCAAAACCGTCAGGGACGTCATTGCATCCGTTTGGCTTATAACATTCTGTGTAGCGCATAAGGAGTTCTTCAAGTTCGCGTTCGCGTTTGTGATTGTTTGTATTCACATGAGCAAGAAAGTGCGTTGCTCCTTTTGTTCTGGCGCAGTTTGCTTCAGAGGAGAAATTGGCAGCCACATGGAGATCGCCAGCGCCAATAAAGATGGGAACCCAAGCTTTGTTTTCAATGCGAGCAAAGATGTAATTACCGAGTTGTTCCGGCCCAAAGGTACAAGGCAGCGGATAGATGAAGTACTTAAATTTATTCGGAAAGCGTCCTTTCCAGAGGCTGTAATTTGGAAGTTCAGTCATCAGAAACCACATTCAATTTTTTTTGAGTATAACGGAATGCCATAACGAAGAAAAGGAGATTAATTAACATGAAAATACAAAAACGAGGGGTGAAGGCTTGCTCTGTTCCTGCGCCACAGGAAGGACTAGATCATCGCCTTAAAACAGGTGTCGATTCAGCAGAGCCATTCAGGCAGGCCTTGCAATTGGAGAACTGGGTTGTGCTTGATCAAGCGATCCAAACACGGAAGGGCTATAGACGCTTGACAGACTGTGAGACGCCGATTGAGCGATTGCATAGTCATGATATGAATAACGAAAAGAAGCTCTTGGCTTGTGGGGGCGGCGCTGTTTATGAATTGAAAGCGATGGGCGAACATCTTTGCTTAAAAAGTGGCTTTAGCTCTGATCAGTGGCGTATCACATGCTTTCATGGCGCGAGTTTATTTATGAATGGGTGTGATGATCCTCATCTTTATAAAGATGGAGGATTTGAGCCAATCTCTTTTCAGGGATTTGATAATCCGCATTCTTTGTCAGGTGCCATGGTTTATCAAAGTAGGCTCTTTTATTGGTCACATCAATCTTTGACTTTTTGGTACGGCGATATTCATACGATTGGCGGAAAATTGCAGGCCTTTCCTTTATCTCTGGCAGGGGATTATCGAGGTACGATTATGCATATCGATCAAATGATGCTAAGTGGGCCAAAGGGTGTTCAGAATGCTTTTGTGATTTTTTTAAGTTCAGGTCAGGTTGTTGTGTACCGAGGACTTGATCCCGGGCGAGCTGAGACATGGGCATTGCTTTGTACAGTGCAGATATCCAAACCTTTGACATCGGATTGCGTGCTTTCTTATGCGGGTGATTTGCTGGTGATTGGAGAAGAAGGCTATTTCTTTTTATCGAAATATCTGGGTGGAGATGAGAGGCTGACATGTCAAGGAGCCCTTTTATCTGAATTGCAAAAAGCGATCAGGCTTTATGCAAAGCAAAAGGGATGGAGTCTGACTTTTGATTCAATCAGAGACTGGATCATCATCAATGTGCCAAATGGAAAAGACTCAGAAGGTAAACTGAATTTTAGTCAGCATGTGTTTGATTTATCACGTGCCGTTTGGATGACTTTCACGGGCATTCAATCCAGCTGCTGGCATGTGCATGATGGTGCTTTGCTTTTTGCAAGTGATGCTTCAGTCTACAGAGCCTTTGATGCACCTGATGATGAAGGAAGGGTGATTAAAGCTTATTTGAAAATGCCATGGTTTGATTTTGGGAGGTCTTCGGTTTTGAAGAAAGTGTCGATGGTAAAGGCTCGATTTGAATCTCATGGATTTGAGAGTGCTGCCTTAGGCATTGCTGTTGATCATCAAGAGCAAAAGAAACGTTCATGCCAGATCAGGCAAAATAAGAAGCAAGTATCTCTTTGGGGGTCGATGTGGAATAGAGTGCTGTGGTCTAGGCAAGTTCAAGTGAAAGATGATTGGCAAACAGTTCATGCCTCTGGTTATGCCTTGTCATTGGATTTGAATCTGGCGACTCATGAGCCAGTGACTTATTACGGATCAGAGATGATTTTTGAACAAGGAGGACTCATATGACGATTCATTTAACCTATAGTGAAAATGAGAATGACTTTGTGGCCGCATGGGCAGCATCTCATTTGCCTTATGTCGGAAATGACGGTTTTGGACCCTGTATTGCGATGAGCATTATGGATGATCAAAAACGGATTGGTGCTGTCGTCTATCATCGCTATATGGGGTATGATTGCGAGATGAGCATTTACACAGAATCACCCAAATGGGCGCAAAAAGGGATTATCAAACGAATCTTTGATTATCCTTTTGAGCAGCTGAACGTTCGGCGTGTGACATCAACGATTGCGGTTGATAATTATAAGGCACAAAGACTTGTTCAAAGATTAGGCTTTGTGAAAGAAGGACATTTGCGTTTGGGCTTTGGAGACCAAGATGCAATTTTGTATGGTTTGCTCAGAAATGAGCGTCGATTTTAAACACCAAAATTGAATTCATCTTTCGTCACTCAGAGGGCTCTCATAAGAGAGCCCGTGGAGTCTCTGTGATGTATCAATATAGATTGTACGTAGTTTCTAGATTGATGAGATTCCACGTCGCCTCTTATGGAGGCGACTCTGAATGACGGGAATAGAATTATAAACACCAATTTAACTAGGAGAGAGAAAGATGGGAAAGAAAACACCAAAACAGCCGCCAGTGCCAAATTTACAACAAGAGGCCTTTCGGCAAGAACAAGAGAATAGAAAAACATCGCATGAGAATATGCGTATGAATCAATTTAGGCAAAAAACACCTTATGGTGAAGTCTATTACACAGGTGATATAGGGACAGATCAGCGTACCAAACATACGGTTCTTGATCCAGCTTTGAAAAAGCAGCTTGATCAGCAAATGCATGTGAATACGCAAATGAGTGATAAGGCATCGCAGCTTTTGAATCAGATGCCGCAGCCTCATATGTCAACCGATCATCTGCCAGGACTCAATACTGATTTTGCAGGAGAGGCGGCAAAAGTAGAAAGAGCTCATTTTGACAGAGCTGCTTCTCTGCTAAAGCCAATGATGGCTGATCAAAGACGCACACTGGATGTTGAACTTGCGAGCAGGGGAATTCCAGTTGGATCAGAGGCTTATCATAAAGCCATGGGTGATATGCAAAGACAGCAGGAAGATACGCTCTCTCGTGTTGCGTTAAGTGCAGTTGAAGCTGGTCGCAATGAACATTCACGTCAATTTGATATGAGCCGCATGTCGCGTCAGCAATTGATGAATGAGCAATTACAGATGCGCCAACAACCGCTTGCGGAATTGCAAACCTATTTGGGAAATCAATCCATTGCAATGCCAGAGCCGCATTTTGATCAGTCTCAATCCTATGGAAGGGATGGCGTGAATTATAGTCAGCTTTCAAGACAGAGCTCATCATCGAACAATGCAGCTGAGCTTGAGCGGATGAAACAAAAAACAATGCAGATGCGCGGGCTATTGGGTCTTGGACGCATGTTCTTTGGTGGGTAAGGAAAAAGGGGAGAAAAATGGGTTGGAATGGGAATGGATATTTCGAGAGATTGTTTAGGTAGTGTCGACATTTAATTTTTTTTATGATATACTGAACTTCTAATAATAAGAAAAGGAGTTGAAAGTTGTATGATTTAAGGGATGACCAATGGGAAGCAATTAAGGATAGCCTCCCAGGAA
>JAGPBS010000057.1 GCA_018063245.1 Alphaproteobacteria bacterium
GGGCATCCAGGAAATCTATCAATTAGGATAATGTAATGTATTGTTTTAAATGGATTCCTGCTTTCGCAGGAATGACAAGAAAACTAAAGGCCGCCTGTTCTGAACGCTTCTGGTCTGAGAGAGATCGTTTCTCACTCTGGATTCCTGTTTTTATCGGAATCGGAATTCTGTGCTATTTTTCTTTAAAAACAGAGCCTTCTGTGCACAGTTCGGTGATAGCAGGAATCTCTCTTTTTTCGATACTCATTGTGTTTTGGAAATATCAAAGATTTCAATTTTGTTTGAAGTTGCTTTGTTTGATCTATCTTGGATTTGTTGTCTCACAAATCAGAACAGCATGGATTGCAACACCTATTCTTAGTGCGGAGTACAAAGGTGTTGTGGAGGGAAATGTCGAGGAAATTGATCATCTGGAGAAAACGGCAAGACTCACCTTGTCTGATGTTTATCTCAGGAAAATCCCAAAGGATCAACGCCCGAAAAAGGTTCGCATCAGACTTTTAAATGGTGAGACAAATCTTCCAAAGCCAGGGCAGCGGGTGAGGGTCTATGGTGTGCTCTCTGCGCCATCGCCGCCCGCTTTGCCAGATGGATTTGATTTTCAGCGCTTTATGTATTTTAAATCAGTTGGGGCAGTTGGCTATGCTTTGGGTCATCCTGAAGAGGCTTGGCGTCCTGGAGTCAGCCATTTTTGGACATTTTTTAATAATATCAGAGAGGTGATTATCAAACGCATTCAGGCCTCATTAACTGCAGAGCGTGCTCAGGTCGCCATTGCTTTGCTGACAGGTGATAAGAATCCCATTTCTAAAGATCGGATGAATGACATTAGAGCCTCAGGTCTTGCTCATTTGCTTGCGATTTCGGGTCTTCATATATCACTTGTTGCAGGTCTTTTTTATGGCGCCATTCGCGGTGGCCTTGCGTTGTTTCCTAAGATTGCGCTTCGGTATCCGATTAAAAAATGGGCGATTATTGTTGGGTTTGCTGTCGCGGTTTTTTATATGTTTTTGGTTGGCGCTTCGATCCCAACTCAAAGAGCGAGTTTTATGCTTTTTTTGATTGTCCTTGCGATTTTAACGGATCGAGAAGCTATTACGATGCGCCTGGTCTGTCTGGCTGCAACCGTGATTCTGGTTTTTTTGCCTGAGAGTTTGCTGTCGCCCAGCTTTCAAATGTCTTTTGCCGCCGTTGCTTGCCTGGTGGCTTTCTATGAAAATTACAAAGCGAATCAATTTTTTATGGAGAGCTTTAATTCATTTTGGTCCAAAAGTCTTTTGTATGTCTTAGGTCTTTGGGTAACTTCATTTGTGTCAACTCTGGCAACAGCGCCTTTTTCTCTTTTTCATTTTAACACAGTGAGTCTTTATGGTGTTCTCGCCAATATGATTGCAGTTCCGGTAACAGCTTTTTGGGTGATGCCTGCTGGTATTGTTGCGCTGATGATGATGCCTCTAGGGTTTGAGACAGCGCCATTGTTGATAATGGGTTGGGGGATCGATGTGATTTTGCTGACAGCTAAATGGGTTGGAGATTTGCCTTATAGTTTGTTGATTTTAAAGAAGATGCCTGATTATGGTTTCGGCCTTGTTTTATTTGGTGGATTGTGGCTGATTTTATGGCAAAAGAAATGGCGCTATGCAGGTATTGTTCCAATTTTATTGGGTTTTTTGACTGTGATGACTTATCAAATTCCGGATATTGTGATTGCAGATAAAGGCAAGCTCGTTGGTTTCTATGGCCCAGACCAGAAGCTTTATTTAACAACAGTGAAACGCGATAAATTTATTGCGGATATTTGGATGAAAAGTTTTGGCCTTCAAGAAAAACATCCGCTTTGGACCTCGGAAAAACATGAAAAAAATCATGGGCCTTATTTGATCCGAGACGGAGAAAATGGGCTTGTTCTGCAGAATCAATCAGGTGATGAAATTTTGAATGTGAATAAGGTGATTGATCAATATCACCAAGGCAGCCAGATGATTTATTTAAAAAATGGACAGATTGAAATTATGACTGATCATGGCCTGAGAGGCCAAAGACCTTGGGTTTTTTAAAAGCTGGGCTATAGATTATTAAAGATGAATGCACAGTTTTTAGAACATTTGACAAATTGTCGCGAATAAGATACAATCAGAAAGGTAGTGTAGAGAGTGGTAAACTCAAAGGTTATAGAGATATATGAGGATGAGAAAGGCAATTGTCCATTTACTGAGTGGCTTGAAGGTTTGAAAGATTTGAAAGTTAAAAGCAGGATAATCAATAGATTGATGCGATTAGAGTTGGGTCAGTATGGTGATTATAAAGCGACATCTGCAGGTGTTAAAGAGTTGCGGTTTCATTTTGGGTCAGGCTATAGGATTTATTTTGGAGAGCTTAATGGTAGAATTATCATTTTATTGATTGGTGGCGATAAAGGTTCTCAAGATAAAGATATTGCTAAGGCTAAGGTTTATTGGAAAGATGTGCAGGAGAATAGAGATGGCAAAGTATAAGAAATTTAGAAATTATGTTGTTGATCAATTGAAAGATATTGAAAATGCTCGTCTATTTTTAGAGACGGCCTTAGAAGAGTATGATGAGGATCGTGATATTGATGCATTTAAATTAGCCCTAAGATATGTTGCAGAGGCTCAAGGTGGAATAACGGCTTTGGCAGAAAAATCAGGTTTAAATCGTCAAAATTTATATAAGGCTTTATCCGAATCTGGGAATCCGAGACTTAGTACTTTGGGTGATATTATACATGGTTTAGGCTTTAGGTTGTCTATTCAAGTGCTGCCTGCTCATATATCAAAGCATAGATGAAATCTCCCTTCATAATCAGTGTTAACTGGAGAAAAAGCTTGACAATTGAGATTAAAACGTTCATCTTCGGGAAATAGATTTTCAACAAAAGGAACCATAAATATGGAAAAGGAATTAATATCAATGAGTGATGCTAAAGACAAGCTTAAGTTGCAGTGGAATAAAGACTTAATCAGGGAAATCGCTGAAGTCCTTGATGAAACAGGTCTTTCAGAAATTGAGTACGAGGAAAATGATCGTCGTATTCGCCTTGTAAAACATTCATTAGATTATACTTATGCTCCGCAGCCAGCATCATATGGTGCACAGATTCAAGTGCCTCAAGCTGCAGCTCCTGCAGCAGCACCTGCTGTGGCTTCAGATAAAGCAGAAGATTGCCTTAAATCACCAATGGTTGGAACAGCCTATCTTTCTGCTGAACCAGGTGCTCAGCCATTTGTAACGGTTGGTCAAACAGTATCTCAAGGTCAAACAGTTCTTATTGTTGAAGCGATGAAAGTGATGAACGCGATTAAAGCTCATAAGGCTGGAACCATTCGCCGTATTGACGTTACAAACGGTCAACCAGTTGAGTTTAATCAAACACTCGTCGTGATTGAGTAATACCAAACAAAACCTCGCCTGATAAGATCTAGCGAGGTTTTTCAATTCATTGTAACGATCCATAATAATAGAATAGAACTAGAATGGGAGTGTTCCTGTGCTTAAGAAAATTTTGATTGCTAACCGCTCTGATGTTGCGCTGCGCATTATTCGTACTTGTCGTGAGATGGGCATTGCAACAGTTGCTGTGCATTCAGTGGCTGATGAAGATAGTATGCATGTTCGTCTTGCAGATGAAAGTGTTTGTATTGGTCCTGCACCATCTCGTGAGAGTTACTTGAATATTCCAGCGATTTTGACAGCAGCTTTAATTACGGGTGCAGATGCAATTCACCCTGGTATTGGCTTTTTGGCTGAAAACGAACAATTTGCTCAGATGGTTGAAGCTCATGGCCTTGTGTTTATTGGTCCTACGCCAGAACATATTCGTGTGATGGGTGATAAGGTTATGGCTAAGAAAACAGCCATTGAGACAGGTATTCCAACAGTCCCAGGATCCAAAGGTGCCGTTGATACGCTTGAAGATGCTCAGAAAAATGCAAAAGAAATTGGTTACCCTGTTTTGATCAAAGCAGCAGCCGGTGGTGGTGGTAAAGGCATGAAAGTTGCTGAAACCGCAGCTGATCTTGAAGAGGCCTTTAGATTCGCCCGCTCAGAAGCTAAAGCAGCTTTTGGAAATGATCAAGTTTACATGGAAAAATTCTTGAAAGATCCAAAGCATATCGAAGTACAGATTCTTGCTGACAGTCACGGAAATGTTGTTCACTTGGGTGAACGTGAGTGTTCTGTTCAACGTAAACACCAAAAAGTTGTTGAAGAAGCGCCTTCTCCAGTCATTACAGCGAAACAAAGAGCTGACATTGGTAAAAGAGCAGTTGATGCTTGTAAAGCGATTGGCTACCGTGGTGTTGGTACTATGGAGTTTCTCTATGAAAATGGTGAGTTTTACTTCATTGAGATGAACACACGTTTGCAAATTGAACATACAATCACAGAGATGATCACAGGCGTTGATCTTGTGCGTGAGCAGATCAAGGTAGCGTCAGGTCTTCCATTGTCCTTTAAACAGGATGATATCCGCTTTGAAGGTCATGCGATTGAGTGTCGAATTAATGCTGAAAATCCTGAGACATTTTTCCCATCACCGGGTGTGCTTAAAAATTATCACACACCAGGCGGTTTAGGGGTGCGTGTTGATAGTGCTTTGTACAGTGGCTACCGGATTCCGCCTCATTACGATAGTATGATTGCAAAATTAATTACGCATGCAAGCAATCGTGAAGATGCCATCCATAAAATGACAAGATCCTTAAGTGAATTTGTGATTGAGGGCGTTGAAACGATTATTCCGCTTCATCAACGTATCTTGCATCACCCGGAGTTTTTGTCAGGCGAATATACGATTAAATGGCTTGAAAAGATGCTTTCTGAGACAGCTTTGGCAAAATCTGCATAATTTTTCACACTTTTTTGTTAAAGTGTGTCATTCTAAGAATAAGAAAGATGAATAAGTAATAGATTAAGTGGATGCAAGCCAGTTATGCGTCTGTCACTCAGAGGGTTCTTTTGCGTCGTAGCGTAGCGAAGACAAAAGGGCCCGTGGAGTCTCATCAATCAGCAACACGTCACATTGCTTATTGATGATCTGCAGAGATTCCACGTCATACCCCTTAAGGGTATGACTCTGAATGACAAGGGTTTTGATTTTGCACATCACTTAGACTTTGAGGGTTTGAGAAGAAAGATAACTGATGGGACTTGTATCTGGCATAGCCATGTTTTTAGTGATCTGGTGGACAGTTATCTTTGCTGTATTGCCTTGGGGTGTTCGTGATGCAATTGGAGAAAATGCAGATGGGTTGGCATCTGGCGCTCCTAAAAAGCCTCAATTGCGGAAAAAGTTTTTGATGACAACAATTGCCGCCTCTGTGATCTGGCTCATTGTACACGCCTTGATCTATTTTCAGGTGATTGATATTCGGAAGCTTGCTCATCAAGTGGTTCATCAAGAACAGAGTCAATGAGGAGATTAGGGATGGGATCAGCTTGTAAAAGTGTTTTATTTTTATCGGTTTGTGTGCTTGTGTCGAGTGCCGATGCATTGTCGACTTTTGCGAATGAAGGTGTGCCAAACCTTTTGATGAGTCGTCCGGCTTGTGATTTTTTGGTGAATCATGTGCCGAATCCAGATGTTGCTTATTCCGAAGGGCTTGATGTAATTGGCCGGTCAGTTGCGCCTGCTGATCTGAATGCATCACCGATCAATAATTTCGGTAAAGAGCCATTTAATATGCCTCTCCAGTTTGAGATCACTCTTTTTGAAAAAGCATCCTTGCCAAACATCCTGCCTTTTGCTGAGATTAAAATGGATGTTGAAGATTTGGAGTACAGAAACGGTGAGGTGTACTTTCAAGGGCAGCCTATTTCACCTCAGTCGCAAGCAGCAATTGCTGAAAAATGTAAGGCAGCTAAAGCTCAGTCTGATGCGGATGGGTTAACAGATTAATGTATACCTATTCGGATGCAAAGCATATGCCTTATACAGCTCAGCAGATGTTTGAGTTGGTGAGCGATATCGAGAGCTATCAGGATTTTCTGCCCTGGTGCTTAGCCTCGCGCATTACAAAAAGACAAAAACTGAAGGATAGAGATATTCTGTCTGCGGATCTCTTGATTGGGTATAAGATGTTTCGTGAGACATACACATCACGTGTTGAGTTGATTAGAGGTGAGCAGACCTTTCAGGTGTTAGCGCAGAATCTGAATGGCCCCTTTAAAGAGATGAAAAACCATTGGACCATGATCGATAGGGTTGAGGGTGGATGTAATTTATCCTTTGATGTTGCCTTTGAGTTTAAGTCTTTTTTGTTGAATCAAATGATGTCTGTTTTTTTTCAAGAGGCAACGCAAAAGATGATCAGCTCTTTTGAAGCGCGGGCGAGAACTCTCTACGGTTAGACTAAATATAGGTATCTAATTACCAGAGGCATCTGTCTGAATCAATTTTGAAATCACAAATTCCTCTGTAATACTTAGCAATCTGCACTTTAATGTTTTAAAATAAAAGAGAAATTTGAAATTTTTTCATTGAAAAAAAAGAAAAATGACTGTAAAGTTAATTTCAATAATGGTGCTATGAAAACTGGAGCACGATTACTAAATAATAAAATATAAATTCATCATTAACATTTTGGGCTGAGAGATATGATATTTTACCAAGAAGAGAAGATCGCCATGTTTATAGATGGCGCAAACTTATATGCAACGGCGAGAACACTGGGATTCGACATTGATTATAAGCGTTTATTGAAAATTTTTGCATCAAAAGGACAACTCGTACGTGCATTTTATTACACTGCACTTGTCGAGGATCAAGAGTATTCACCAATTAGACCACTCGTTGATTGGCTAGACTATAACGGTTACACAATGGTAACCAAACCAACCAAAGAATACACAGATATTTCTGGTCGGAAAAAAATCAAAGGCAATATGGATATTGAACTTGCTATTGACGTTATGGAAATGTGTCAACATGTTGATCATATTATCCTTTTCTCTGGCGATGGAGATTTCACAAGGCTTGTTGAAGCAGCTCAACGCAGAGGCGTTCGTGTGACTGTTGTGAGCACAATTAGATCTCAACCGCCAATGGTTGCAGATGACTTGCGCCGTCAGGCAGATAACTTCCTTGATCTACATGATCTTGGCGATCACATTGCGCGTCAACCATCACAAAGTGGTGATCAGCCAGAAGAGATCGCAAGAGCAGAAGAAACTTTATCGAGAACAGCTCCTGTTGAAGAAGTTGCAGTGAACGGTTAAATAACCAACGCTATTTTTAAATGATCCAAATGGGTTTTAAAGGCGCAGCATTGTGCGTAATGAATAGTCGTATAAGAGCCTCTTTTTAGATCAACTTGTCTGATTTAATTTGGTGTTTGTGTTTAATCGATCCTTTCAAGAATTAAGTGAAGTTTAATTGCATCAGTGTAAAATTTGGTAGAGAGGAGACTTTCTACCAAATTTTTTTTGAGAGTTTTTTTAATGTCATGTTGAGTAGGGGAGAGGCATTATGGGGGTTGAACGTATTGGTGCAGCGAATGCGCTATTGGCTAATTTAGGCAGGGATTTTGATGATGTTGTATTGAATCAATTTCATGCCTTTAAAGTTGCAGGAACTTGTTTATCAGTTGTAAGTGATTTATTAATGCCAGTTGCACGAACCTCCTCAAAAGAAAATACAAGCATCGGGTTAAATCTTTTTCCACCAAATGTCTGGAAAAAGATTTTTAGCTATATGCGTCCCCTTGAGTTATTTAGGCTTTGCGTTACGGCAAAATGCTGGGGTAAAATTTTTGATTTCAGAAGCTGGAGAAATAGCCATATTCTGTTGTGGACAGAGGCGCAGAGATTAGTTTTCTATGATTTGTGTGTGCTCGATGTCCCTATCTATAGAAATCATTTGATGAAATATATTGATGCTAAAGATCCCTTAACCGTTGAAGAATTTAAGAGCATCAAGGCAGGTCTTTCAAAAACTGTCATTTGTCATCAAGTAAAGATCCAAACATCTGGTGATTTAAATGTTTTTGTTGCTGTGAATAGGTTGCCCCCACAAGTTGGGCCTGATTGTATTATCATGAGTGATGCTTTTCATGTGAGTCTCATTGAATTGCTTTTACAGAATATTCCATCAACAAAAGAGTTAATTCTTTTGCGAGCTAGTTTTGACCATTTGAATATTATTAGGGATTTGAAAAATCAATTAGCGAATTTAGATGCGCAAAAGGAGAAACTACACCTTGTGAATCTTGCAATGTTGAATATTGGGGAGATGTTATCGATTCAAAATGACCAAAATAGAATTCTGTCACTCATTCATCAGATGACGCTCAGAACCTATTTATCGGGTCAACAGACTGTTCGATATGAATTAGAAAAAGACTCTTTGCCGAATCTTGAAAGAGTGGGGTTGATTGCATCAAACTGTACCTTGAGTGATATTATGGCCTTAATTCAAATCGCTCCAAATTTAAAGGAAATTTATATAGAGAATTGTGTGTGTCTTGCTGATGCGGATCTTGAGTATTTATCTGCATTTGTAAAGATTTTATTCCCTAATCGTGATTGATCTTTTGAGATGAAATTTGCTAGTATAGTTGACGGCTTAATTTACAGCATTTAATGAAGGGAAAATCATATGTCATTACGCGAAAAAATCAAAGATTTAATGAAGGAGGCAATGAAGAGTGGTCAACAGAAGTCTGTTTCAACTTACAGAATGGTTATGGCAGCTTTAAAAGATAGAGATATTGACGCAAGAACACGCTCAATGCTTGATGGTATTCCCGATGAAGAAATTTTACAAATGCTGCAATCAATGATCAAGCAAAGACGTGATTCAATTGACATGTATAAAAAAGGCGGCAGAGAAGATCTTGCAACCCAAGAACAAGATGAAATTAATTTGATTGAAGATTTATTGCCAGCTCAAATGGATGAGGCTCAAATTCAGATTACAGCGGCTGCTGTGATTTCTGATATTGGCGCTGCTGGTATGAAAGATATGGGAAAAGTGATGGCTGTTCTGAAAGAGCGCCACCCTGGGGAAATGGATTTCGGTAAGGCAAGCCAGATTATCAAAACACTATTGGCTGGGTAAGGGTGCTGAGCTTGCTAATGGTTCAAAAAGCCGTCACTCAGAGGGCCCAAAGGGCCCGTGGAGTCTCGAATATATCAATTAGTACAGTGTTTGTTGATGTTGATAGAGATTCCACGCCACCTCTTAAGGAGGTGGCTCTGAATGACGATTTTAAATTTCCTAATAGGATTGTGGATGAGAGTTCAGCATGACGGTATAGAAGAATCGAATATGATGATGTTTAAAAGGTCAGATTAACAAATGTCAATTACGGCACATTTTTTGGATGAACTCAGAGACCGGGTAACACTCTCTGAGATTGTTGGACGGAAGGTCCTTCTGAAAAGGGCAGGTAGAGAGTTTAGTGGTCTCTGTCCCTTTCATCATGAAAAATCGCCAAGCTTTACGGTCAATGATCAAAAAGGATTTTATCATTGCTTTGGGTGTGGAGCGCACGGTGATGCGGTTAGGTTTTTAACCGATCATGACAATATGCACTTTCTGGATGCGGTTAGAATGCTCTGCGATGAAGCCGGTATGCAAATGCCCAAGTTTAAACCGGAAGATGCTGAAAAAGCAGATCTCAGTAAAATCTATTATGACATTATGGAGAAAACTTCTCTTTTCTTTGAGACGCAGCTTCAGGGCAGCCACGGTAAAAAAGCACTGCTCTATTGTGAAAAACGAGGATTGAATCAATCTGTCCGCGAGACTTATCGTCTAGGCTATGCGCCTCAGAAGGCCAGAATGCTTTATGAGTATTTGCGTGGTTTTGATTATGAGCAGAAGCATTTGATTGATCTGGGGCTGATTAAAATTTCAGAACGAGACGGGGAGCCTTTCAGTTTTTTTAGAGATCGTTTGATTTTTCCGGTCAAAAATCGTCAGGGAAAGATTGTTGCCTTTGGTGGACGCTTGCTGGAGGGTGAGGGTCCTAAATATATCAATTCGCCAGAAACGCCTATTTTTCATAAGGGGCATTTGTTTTATGGGGTGGATAGAGCTAATGCCTCATTGGTAAAGGGTGATAAGCTGATTATCTGTGAAGGATATTTGGATGTTATCGCGCTGAATCGGGCTGGATTCATGGGGGCAATGGCGCCCCTAGGAACTGCTTTGACAGAAGAGCAAATCGATCTTGTTTGGAAAATGAGCAAGAGCGATCAGAGCGGCCGAACACCTATCTTGTGTTTCGATGGTGATACAGCTGGTCAAAGAGCAGCTTTAAGAGCTGTTGATCGGATGTTGCCAAAATTAAAAGCAGGCTGTTCAGCTGATATTGTTTTTCTGCCAGCTGGAGAAGATCCGGATAGTCTTTATCAAAATCAGGGAGCGCAAGCTCTAAGGTCTGTTTTTCATCAGGCCAGAAATTTGGTTGATGTTCTTTGGGAGAGTTTGGCAAGCTCGGTGCCATTAAAAACGCCTGAGGATAAATCTCGATTCCAGAAAATGATTGAAGATAAGTGTGAGCAGATTCAAGATCAGCCGACAAAAAAGAATTATAAATCTGATTTGATGAGCCGCTTATTTGCTTTATTTAAACAGAAAAAATTGAAAAAGGATGATTCCGCTTACGGGAGTACAGGGCTTATGTTTCATGCAGGCTACCGGAAACAGACTCCTTTTAAAAATCCCAACAAGGCAAGAGAAGCGATTCTGTTCTTGATGATCTTAGACAGCATTGATGAGCCTGAAATCCATGCCTATGTGGAGCGATTATCGGCTTTGCAATTTTCAAGCGAGGATCTAGAAGAAATTCGCTTGCGTTTCCTTGACGTTTTTGATGATCATACCTATATAGATAAAGAAGCATTTTTTAAAGACCAGCTCGCAACGTTGCTAGAGGATAGTGAAGTTCATGATGCAGTGAAGAAAAATGCCCCTTTTCTTTTGGATAAATCAGCGATACAAAAGAGAGAAGAGGACATTTTGAGTCTTTTTGAGGCAATGTATTGATGTCATTATCAAAAAGACAAAATTCTCTGTGTAAAAATATTTCATAAAATGAAAGATCAGGTCTAGACAAGTGCAGGGAATATTCGGTATAATTTTAGATTGATTTTTCTATTCGCTTCCGTGAATGGGTTCTTATGAGTGGCACCTTGTGTCAGGTAAATTGAGGAAATAAAGTATGGCAAGTAAAACGAACGTCCAGGAAAAAGCGCCAGCAAAGAAGGTTCCAGCAAATAATGTTGGTGAGTCGCCGATTATGGACAATTTAACGCCCATTATTAAAAAATTGATGATTAAAGCTAAAAAGCGTGGTTTTGTGACTTATGATGAAATCAATGATGCCTTGCCTCCTGAGGAAACAGCCCCTGAGTTGATAGAAGAGACAATGGCTCTTTTCTCAGACATGGGCGTGAACATTGTTGAAGAGCCAGAAAATTTTGATGCAGAAGGTCTGCTTGATGAAGAAAGCCTTGAAAAAGAAGCTGAACTTGAAGCTGAATTAGAAGAGGAAGAGGGTGAAGAAGTCCTTGAAGCTGGTCGTACAGACGATCCGGTTCGGATGTATTTGCGCGAAATGGGTTCTGTTGAATTGCTCTCTCGTGAAGGTGAAATTGCGATTGCAAAGCGGATTGAAGCTGGTCGTGAGATGATGATTGGTGGTATTTGTGAATCTCCGCTCACCATTAATGCGATGCAGCAATGGTCAACTGCTTTGAAAGAAAACACAATTTTATTGCGTGATGTGATTGATCTTGAGGCAACTTATGACGATGCTGGCCCTGATGGAGCTGAGCTTGACGCTGATGATTTATTGATGCCAAAATCTCCGAAAAAAGATTTTAAAATCAAAATTGAAAAAGCTGATGCGGCAGAGGCAGCAGCTGACAAAGGCAGTAAGAAAAAATCAAAATCAAAAAAAGCTGAAGAGGCTGAGGTTGAGGCAGCGCCGAAACCAAAAGAAAAATCAGTGTCTTTAAAAACAAAGCCAGCTGATGGTGATGATGTGCTCGAAGAGGACGTTCTTGAAGATCCTGCTTTGGATGAAGAGGCTGATGAAGAAGATGAAACAAAGAACGTTTCATACTCAGCAATGGAAGAAGAATTATTGCCTCAAGTTCTTGAGACCTTTGATACCATTATGGCAAAATTCAAAGAATTAAAGACTTTGCAGAAAAAATTACAAAAGAATGCCAAAACACCTGGCGATGTGTCTTATACAGAAAATAAAGATTACAAAATGCTGCGCCATGAATTGGTAACGCATGTGAACACAATCAAATTGCACAACAATAAAATTGAAGAATTGGTGGGTGATTTGTATCAATTTAATAAAGCCTTGGTTGGTGCTGAAGGAAAATTGTTGCGTCTGGCTGTTGAAGCAAAAGTGAAGCGTGAAGAGTTTCTAGAGCATTACTTAGGCCGTGAGATGGATGACAATTGGTTATCATATCTCAAAGGCTTGAAGTCTAAAAACTGGGATAAGTTTTTGGAGAAAAGCACAAAGAAAGTTGATGAAATTCGCAAAGAAATTGACCAGGTTGCCAAAGATTCAACCATGTCGATTCCGGAATTTAGACGCATTGTGTCTATGGTTCAAAAGGGCGAAAGAGAAACCAGCAGAGCGAAAAAAGAAATGATCGAGGCGAACTTGCGTCTGGTGATTTCGATTGCGAAAAAATACACAAATCGTGGTTTACAATTCTTGGATCTGATTCAAGAGGGTAATATTGGCTTGATGAAAGCGGTTGATAAGTTTGAATATCGCAGAGGGTATAAATTCTCAACCTATGCGACATGGTGGATTCGTCAGGCAATCACACGGTCGATTGCAGACCAGGCGCGTACAATTCGTATTCCTGTTCACATGATTGAAACGATCAATAAGATTATTAGAACGCAGCGTCAAATGATGCATGAAATTGGCCGTGAGCCAACACCTGAGGAACTTGCTGAACGTCTCATGATGGGTGTTGATAAGGTTCGCAAAGTCTTGAAAATTGCCAAAGAGCCAATCAGTCTTGAAACGCCAGTGGGTGACGAAGATGATAGTCACTTGGGTGACTTCATTGAAGATAAGAATGCGATCTTGCCCGTTGATGCAGCGATTCATGGGAACCTGCGTGAAACAACGACACGCGTTCTGTCAACATTGACACCGCGTGAAGAGCGCGTTTTGCGCATGCGCTTTGGTATTGGTATGAATACAGATCATACGCTTGAAGAAGTGGGACAACAATTTACAGTAACCCGCGAGCGGATTCGTCAGATTGAAGCAAAGGCTTTGAGAAAGCTGAAGCACCCAAGCAGATCCCGGAAATTACGTAGCTTCCTTGATACGTAGGATAAGGTGCAAAATTAAATTTTTCGTCACTCAGAGGGCTCCTCGCGTCGTAGCCTTGGCGAAGACGGAAGAGCCCGTGGAGTCTCTGCAATCTCACTGCATTCATTGCATTATGTTTTTGCTTTTATAGGAGATTCCACGCCACCCCTTGTTGGGGGTGGCTCTGAATGACAGAAAGTATGTAATTTATATTTGATTCCAACAACCCAAAAGGACATAAAAATGACAAAGCCACGTTTTCTCCATACGATGATCCGGGTATTTGATCTCGATAGATCCATCGACTTCTACACAAAGCATATGGGCATGACCTTATTGTGCCGCAAGGATTACGAATCAGGGCGCTTCACCCTTGCTTTTGTCGGCTATGGTGATGAGAGTTCAGAAACTGTTCTTGAGTTAACCCACAATTGGGATCAAACAGAACCATATGTTTTAGGGTCAGCCTTTGGTCACATTGCTCTTGGCGTCAAAGATATTTATGAATTTTGTGATACTTGCGCAGCTGCAGGCATTAAGGTGACGCGTCCCCCTGGTCCGATGAAGCATGGCACAACAGTGATTGCCTTTATCGAAGATCCCGATGGATATAAAATAGAGCTGATTGAGCGGTAATTTTTACGTCATCCTATATTTTTGTCACCTCTCTCTCTCTCTCTCTCTCTCTCTCTCTCTCTCTCTCTCTCTCTTGTCATGCCTGCGAAAGCAGTCATCCAGGGATGTCTCAATATGAGTTGGCATAAGTTATTGTTTTAAGGTGGATCCCT
>JAGPBS010000058.1 GCA_018063245.1 Alphaproteobacteria bacterium
AATAAAATGAAGCATTTCAGAAGAGTAGCAACGCGATATGACAAATTGGCGGTCTCTTATATGGCTTTTGTTCTTCTATCTGCTATTTATTTGTGGCTAAAGTGAATGTCGACACTACCTAGTTGGTTAGAAGATGCAAGGCAAGGCATCGGTATTGATGCTGAGCGTATGGATAACGAGTTTCAAAATTATAAGCAGGGGCTTGAAAAGTGTGTAACTGTCACAGGGGAAACAAAGCCAGAAGCTCATTTACCAATGGCAGGGTTTAAGCATTTAGCTGTTGGCAGAGCAGAGAGAAGAGATGAGTATACGGCTCTTTCACAAGCACAAGATGGTACGTCATTGTGGGGAGGGCTTTCCAGAGGAGATCGTGATACTTACAAAATATCACTTTATCCTGTTTTGCCAAGCTATGTGACGGGGCAATGCTTTCGCTTTCAAGTGCATAAGGTGAATGAAGGTCCTGTTTTTTTGAAGATAGGTGAGCTTGAGGCGATGCCTATCAGTCATCAGAATGGAGCCGATTTGCTGCCGGGAGATTTGGCTGAAAATGCGGTTGTCTTTGTTGTGTTCGATGGCATGGCATTTCAGTTGATTCCTTTGCAAAAGATCACGAGAGAAGAGATAGACGTTAAAATAAATAAGATTGAGCAAATTCCTGTCGGAGCCATTATGCCGTTTGGTGGCATCGATGCGCCGCAAGGATGGCTCTTGTGTGATGGGAAAATTTATAATGCCAAGGCTCGTTCTGAGCTTCAGGCTTTATATGCAGTGATAGGAGTGATATATGGAGGAGTTGATCAAACAGCTTTTGCAGTGCCAGACTTGCGAGGAAGAGCTCCTTTTGGATGTGATTCAATGGGCGGTGATATGGCAGGGCGTATTGGTGAATTTAAAACAGGCATCGATGCCACAACATTAGGCGCAAGTGGCGGCTGTGATGTGCATCAGCTGACGATTGAGGAAATGCCTCAGCATGATCATGAATTTTCATGCTTTACAGCAACGAAGCAAGGGGCGAGAAACAATCAATTTTACGAGACAGAAAAAGGGATTGAAAAAACAGGTAAGACCGGAGGGGACGAGGCTCATACCAATATGCCGCCGACCCTGATTGTGTCTTACATGATTAAGATGTGAAAGCATTATAAGGTGCCGAAAGAACATTTTTAAGCCGTCATCCTGAGCCGAGCATAGCGAAGGCGTGAGGATCCAGAAAATTATCAGCGGTTATGTTTGTTGAGATATTTCTGGATGGTCGCGTCGCTGCGCTCCTCACCATGACGGATGGAGAAATTGAGTATTAATCAAATATGGGAAAGAGGAGAGAGTAGATGAATCGAAAATCAGTACATGAATGGGATGTGATTGAAAGAGAGCGTCTGGCAAAGCTTGAGCAGCAAATGAGTGATGCACGGATTGATATGGCAGAAATCAAAAGGGACATCCAGGTGATTCGGCAATTTTTTGACCGTGCACAGGGTGGATACCGCTTTTTGATTTTAACCACAACAGTGAGCGGTGCTTTGGGCGCTTTGCTTGCCAAATTTACAGAGGTGGTACAATGGATGACACGTTAGGATTGAATAGAGGTGAGCCAGTAGCTGGCTCTGTCACAACAGATGATGTGCTGACGATGGCAAAGACAATTTACGGCGAGGCGAGGGGGAGTACACATCTCGATCGTGTTGCTGTTGGCTTTGTGATTGTGAATCGCATGAAGGCAGCACAAACTTATAAGAAGACTCATGGCAAAGCAAAGCATCCACTTTTTGGAGCAGGAACAATTCAGTCAGCTTGCTTGATGCCTTGGCAATTTTCATGCTGGAATCAAAATGATCCAAACTACTCAATTTTGACCTCATTAAAGTGGGATGAAAAATTGGAGAAGGGTGATTTTCGAAAATGTTTACTTGCGGCTCTGTGGGTGATTGAAGGTGTTTCAAGCGATCCGACGGGTGGCTGTTTGCACTATCACCATAAAGCGATGGATTTTCCGAAATCGTGGGGTGCAAAATGCAAGCCTGATGAGCGGATAGGTGCTCATTTTTATTATAAACATATTGAGTGAGCTCAATTATATTCAGTCACTCAGAGGGCGCGTCTTTGTCATCCTGAACTCGTTTCAGGATCTAATAAGATGCTGAAATAAATTCAGCATGACAAAGTATGTATGTGAATCAGGACTCTGAATGACTGAAATTATTAATTAACAAAGGAGAATTAAATGGGGTTAGCGTTTTTTTCAATGCTAGGGTCAATGATTGCAGATACGCTTAAATCATGGATGAAGACACATCAAATCAAAGCCAAGCATAAAGTAAAGATGAAAGAAAAACAGTTAGAGGCTGAACTTGAATCGGCGAAAAGATCAGCAGAGGTAGAGGCTGACTGGGATCGGATTCAAGCAAAGAATTCATTGACCTCATGGAAGAGTGAATTTTGGACATTGATTTTGGCAGCGCCACTGATCATGTGTTTTATTCCAGGCATGGCGCCTTATGCGTATGATGGGTTCAAAAATTTAGAAGAGGTCCCTGAATGGTATATCATCGCCGTTGGTGTTGCCATTGCCTCAGCCTTTGGCTTTAGGAAGATTGTGACTTACTTTGCGAAGCGGAAGGGGTAGGTCTTATCATAAGAGGATGGCTGAATCCGTCACTCAGAGGGCTCTCTGTGAGAGCCCGTGGAGTCTCTACAATCTTTCAATAAGCATTGCATTAAGTTGTTGGTTTAATGAGATTCCACACCACTCCTTTATTGGGGTGGCTCTGAATGACGGTTTATAATTCTTACTTGTTTTCTGCTACATAGGAGGCTTTTTTACTCTCGGACAAAAGTTGAGAGGATTTTTGATTGAAGCGCATCGCGGAGAGAGCGGATCTCCATCATTCTAATATCCCTGCTTTTGCTTTCGGTGTCATCATAGGCAATCGGTATGTTCCAGAAATCAATCTCGCAAGAGATTGTTCGGGTCATAAAATTCGCCATGTTGAGAGCTGATTCTGAAAGAGCAATGATAAGGTCAAAGTTCTGCTCACGCAAGGTTTCAAATGTTTTGATTTTGTGAGGAATGTAGGGAATCTCTTCTTCGGTTAAAACAAGTTGAACAAAAGGATTCATGTCGCCTTCAACAACACCCACTGATTCACAATAGGCCATTTTCGGGAAAAGATATTTGAAAATGGCTTCAGCCATTGGGGAGCGAATGGCGTTATTGGTACAGGCAAAAAGAATTGTTTGAACAGGAAGTTTAGAATTGTTAAGGCCCGTGTAAAACATGACTATTTTCCTTTCTCTAGATGGATCTTATATGCAAAACGCACAAAAGGGTGAAGAGTCGCCTTGCTGTATTGTGGTCCATAGTGACTTTTCCGTGGAGAGATTCTTTTAAGATTTCAGCGCCTTCGTTATGAATGCTGCGTCTGCCCATATCAAGCGTTCTGATTTTTGCAGCTTGACAATCTTGAATGGCTTGGTAATAGCTTTCGCACACGATAAAATAGTCTTTCACGATTGATTTAAAAGTCATCAGCGGAAGATATAATTTATGCAGATCTTGGTCATCTTTGTTTTTGATATCAATGTGTAATTTGTGATCTTGAATGGAAAGATACAAGTGGTAACCGTCTTCAACCTTGTAAGTTGGGGCTTGATTAAAGACTAGTTCGAATGAGTTTTCAGCAAGCAAATCAAGAATGGCAATTTTTTGCTCATTCTCGACGATAGGGCTCAGATTTTTGATTCGGTGTTGTTGTAAGAATATATTCTTGATCATATGTGTGTTATTGAATGTTTTCCTTAGTATACACTGATTTGATGAAAATTGAACAATATTGATGTGTAAGCACTTCTTGTTTTTGAGACTGAAATGCCATAGAATATTCTTTAATAAGAATAAGGAGCACACATGGTTAAAGTTCGGATCTATAAGCCTTCTAAGACAGCAATGCAATCTGGTCGTGGCAATACAAAAAAATGGTATTTGGAGTATGAGCTTGAGAGCCCAAGAAGCCCGGAATCACTCATTGGTTGGGTTTCTTCAAAAGATACGTTGAATCAGGTGCGTTTGAAATTTGCCTCATATGAGGATGCTGTTGCTTATGCAGAATCAAAAGGGTTTGAGTATGATGCTCTGCCTGAAAAGACAAGGCGCGTGAAGCCACAGAATTACATTGATAATTTTAAAATCATTCCAAGGGCTAAGATATAAAAAGGGATCTTGATGTTTGAGTCTGGTTTCAATTTTACTTATTGTGAACATATAGAGCTCTTTGGGATTGCTCAACCTTTGAATGTCTTGAGTAATTTGGTCTTTTTGTTTGTGGCGTGCCTTGTGGTTAGGCCATACAATGGGGCGAGTTGGATGCCTTTTGTTTTTCAGATCAAAGGGCCAAAGCAATTCAGAAAACTTGTGCAGGAAACATTTTGGATTTTACTGCTCATTATGGTGGGTAGTTTTATCTGGCATGGAACAGAAAAGCCAGGGACTTTATGGCTTGATATTGGGGCGATATTTGCATTTTTGGTTTGGTATCTGTGGTATGTGCTCAAACAATATCCGCTCAAGCTGTTGCATAGAGTCTTTTTGCTGATGATTTTTATTGTGATTGATCTGATTTTGACAGATACGCTTGATAATCATATTCCTTTAAAATCGGGAGCCTTTGTTTTACCGGCGCTTGTCTTTATCACAATGCCCCAGCTTTTTGCTTTTGCTGAGAAAGTACGTAAAATTCAATTCTCAGGCCTTTTGTTATTGGCTGCGATTGTTTTCCGGGTGGTAGATTTACAATTTTGTGAGGTAACGGGGATTGGCACGCACTGGCTTTGGCATGTGTTAACGGGTCTCTCTCTTTATTATCCATTGAAATCCCTTTTAAAGGCCTATGCGCCAGATAGCAAATAAAGAAAACCCCATGAGATCATCATGGGGTTTGATTTTGACTTTTTATTTTTATTTTTATTTTTGGTTACGACGGAATGCAACATAACCAAGATACATTAATGCACCACCGATCAAGAAATTCATTGTTGGTTCTGAAACTGATACTGGTGGGTTGTATGTTGCACTTGCTGTAAGTTCCCAGCCAATCATAAGAGCTGCCATAAGTGTTGGGATGATCGCGATTTTGATTTTATTTAACATGATTATTCTCCTTATTTGTTGTTGTGTTTTTATTCTCAAATCGATCTATATTTTTCTTTTTTTTCAGAAGATATAAATCTTATCTTTATTATTGCAGGAAGTGTGCCACGGATTTTTTGACAAATTTTATCTTTTTAATCAATGGCTTGCATGTTAAGATTGTTTGCAAAACTAACAACTTTCTACTGTTTTTTGGATAAAGTTTTGACGGATTGTTTGATGAGGAAATTATTCGTGTTTCTCGTTTTGACATTTGCATCACAATTTGTAAGGATGATCTAAGAATATATAGACCTTTGTACGAATTCTATACCGTCACTCAGAGGGTCTGTCTTCGGACCCGTGGAGTCTTAGCAGTCTTACCACAGGCATTGTGTTAAGTTTTTGTTTCATGAGATTCCACGCCACACCTTATGGGTGTGGCTCTGAATGACGTCTCTCTAAGTTTATAAAATTAAGGAATGATATGCGGCCTTTATCTTTAGCTCCTCTCTTTGCAGAAACGATTGCCCTGAAAGGCGTTGGTGCGCAGCTTGCCAAATTGATGACCAAATTAATGGGGCCCAAAGTTTTACACCTATTGCTTCACTTTCCTATTGGGATCATTGATCGCACTTATCAGCCGAAGATTGCAGAGGCGGTGCCTGGGAAAGTGGCGACCATGAAGGTCATTGTTGACGAACATAAGGCTTCAAAATCAAAAGCTCAGCCTTACCGTGTGTCGTGTCATGATGAAACAGGACGTATGGAGATTGTGTTTTTTAATGCAAAACATGCCTTTGTTCAAGAGAAATTGCCCGTTGGATCGACCTGTCTGATCTCTGGTAAGCTTGAATTTTATGGCAATCTCTGTCAAATGTCTCATCCAGATTATATTGTCTCAGCCGGAGCTGAGGTTTATTTTGAAAAGATTGAACCTGTCTATCCGCTCACAGCAGGATTATTCCCAAAAGTTTTACGCAGAGCTGTGAAGGAAGGTCTGTCACGGATTCCGGACTTGCCAGAGTGGCATGATCCGCATTTGATGGCTCAGAAGAAGTGGCCAGCGATGAAAGATGCCTTTTTTCAGCTTCATTTCCCCAAAGAACAGAAGGATCTGGATCTATCCATCCCGGCAAGAGAACGTCTGGCTTATGATGAATTTTTGTCGAACCAATTGGCTCTGGCGCTGAGTCGTGAAAAATATCGCAAAACAAATGGAAAGATCACCTTACAATCAACCCTTTTGCAAGAAAAAGCCTTGCCGCTTTTGCCTTATGAGCTCACAGCAGGGCAGATGAGGGCGCTTGATGATTTGAATCAAGATATGAAACAGCCACTCAGAATGCTCCGGCTGTTGCAAGGAGATGTAGGGAGCGGTAAAACAATCGTTGCCTTTTTGGCGATGCTTGGGGCGGTTGGCTCAGGCTTTCAGGCCTCACTGATGGCGCCAACTGAGATTTTAGCAAGGCAGCATTTTGAAAATTTACACGAGCTGTCAGAAAAGTTGGGCGTGCGGATTGGTCTTTTAACAGGGCGTGATAAAGGCAAGGCCAGAGACAAGATACTAGCAGAGCTGGCCTCAGGTGAGATTCAAATTTTGTTTGGCACGCATGCCTTGTTTCAAGAAGATGTGGTGTTTCAAAATTTAGGCTTTGTTGTGATTGATGAACAGCACCGTTTTGGCGTGAATCAGCGATTGCTATTTTCTGAGAAAGGTCAACATACCGATATTCTGGTGATGACAGCAACGCCGATCCCCAGGACTTTGACGCTCACAGCCTATGGCGACATGGATGTGACAATCTTGTCAGAAAAACCACCTGGGCGTCAGCCTATTGAAACGCGCTCCGTTTCGCTCGATCGTTTGAACGAGGTGATGTCTCGTATTCATAAGGTGATTGAACAAAATGGACAGGCCTATTGGATTTGTCCGCTTGTTGAAGAATCAGAAGTGATGGATCTGGCTGCAGCTAAAGAAAGATTCGATGCATTAGATTATTTGTACAAAGGAAGCATAGGGCTTGTCCACGGAAAGATGAAAGGTGCTGAAAAAGATGCTGTGATGGCTGATTTTGCAGCGGGCAAGATTAAGGTGCTGGTTGCAACGACAGTGATTGAGGTTGGCATTAACGTTCCCAATGCAACAATTATGATTATTGAACATGCTGAACGCTTTGGTCTTTCCCAATTGCACCAGTTGCGTGGTCGCGTTGGGAGAGGGGATAAGCAATCCTACTGTCTGCTTTTATATTCAACCCCTCTCAATCCAATCGCTCAAATGCGCATTGAAGCCATGAAAAAAAGTGAGGATGGCTTTTTTCTGGCAGAAGAAGATTTGAGGCTCAGAGGATCTGGCGATATTTTAGGCACGCGCCAAAGTGGTTTTCCGGAATTTAAAGCTGGTGATTTGGAGGTTCATAAGGATTTATTGATTCTCGCCCGCAAAGATGTGCAGAAAATCCTTGCGGATGATCCGATGCTCAAAAGTCAGAGGGGCGAGGCTTTAAGATTGCTTCTTTATTTGTGGGAATGTGACCAGGCCATTACTTATTTGCGGTCAGGGTAGGGGTTTTAGTGATTTTATACCCTTTTTCTAAGTATCCATATAGTAAAATATGTATTTATCTCTTGTTATATATAAAATTTATGATATAGTTAAGCAATAAGTTATTTATATTGCGAATATTGAGTTATTTATTTTTATAAGTATTGGAGAGCATTAACATGTATTCTATTTCAAGTCATCAAGTTCAGCCATCTCTCAAGATTGAAGCTGGCGTTCAAAAACTCCCATTTGTACAAGTCTCAGAAGATGCTATTGCGCGCCGTACAGAATTTGGTTTAAACGATTTGTTGTGCTTAGTGCCAAAGGTTCTTGACGGTATGGCAAGTCGCTTATTTGATGCGCACGATATTTTATTGAATGACGTTTTGGCAAAAGTACCGCAGACGAATGGGCAAAAGCTTGATAGACAAGAAACACTCAAATTATTCTTAGATATTTGTTTAACGCTGGCATCACTCTTGCTTTCAACAATGATTGGCCAGAGATCTGCGCCTTCATCAGAAAGCAAAGTGAGTGATGATGTAGCCGATGCGAGTATAAAATATAACATCATTGGTGTTGCCTTATTCTCTGGCACAGATCCTTTTAGTAAAGTGATTAAGGGAATGACTCACAGTAAAACTTCTCATGTGGGCGTTATTTTGGCCAATAGTGAGAATGAAAATGAATGGTACTGCTTTGAATCTACAGGATCTGTTGATGAAGTCCTCAATGGGCAGGCCCCACATGTGCGTATTACGCCTTGGAATAAAGTTGTTGATACCTATGCTGGTAAAGTCAGTTACAGACTTGCAGTGTTTGAAGATAAGGAAAGAACAGATTCTGACTGTGTCACAGGCTTTGTTCATGAATATGATCAAAAGTCCTACACAAAAAATCCTATCAGGCTTCTGAAGGCTTTATTGAAAAAAAATAAAGAACCGAAAACAGGCTCTCTAGATACCGTTTTTTGTAGTGAATTAGCCGCAAAAATGTTCATGGATCTTGAGATTCTTGAAAAGGGTATGGCTGCAGGGAATTATATTCCAAAGGATTTCTCAACCCAGGGTGTTATAACTTTAAAATCAGGTGTTAATTTGACCCCCGCATTTATCGCTAAATAATAGTGTGTGGAAGTCGTCTTTCTATTATATTCTTGATTTTTACTATATTTTATGTAATAAATGATGGTTAATTGAGTTATTAACTTTTGACGATGATTATTAATTGAGGATATTTTTAAGATGGAAAGAGAAGATTTTATTATTGGCAGCTCATCTGCTTATGTTGATGCACCTATTTTACCAGAGTCAACCGAGCCCGCAGTTCAAACTGTCACAACAGAGACACTTATTCCACGCTCAACATCACTTGAAGATTTGCAAGCAATGGTTGCTGCATCGCAAGCCTTAGAGACACGTGAGGTGTTTGCAGAAGTCAATCCAACCTTACAAGATTTGAAAAAGCTGATGAAGCAAGAGTTTCGCTATTTACTCGAGCGATCACGCCAATTGCCACCAGATGATTATTATGCGCCCTTATTCTTTAGGATGATGGATATTTTAAAGAAGAAGCACGCAGCTATAAGGAATTTAAATAAACAGGATTTTGCTACGTTTAGAATTTTTTTATTGGGAGTGTCGAATGCGCCTATCTTCGTTCCTGGGACTGCTTTAGCTCAAAATCGGGGTGTTAGTCTTGAGGCGCTCAGTATAGATAATGATTTTATTTATTCAGCTCGGTATCTGTCTGATGCTTATCAGACATTTTTGAGGGGAGAGCCAGTATTTACGTCTAGAATCCCTGTTAACCTTCATTCAACACGTTTTGCTCATAATATCCATCCAAAACTTTTACACACTCAATTGAATGAAATATCGGCTGAAATTTTTGAGACCGTTTTTAATGAATATCAAGATAGACCAATGATGCATCGACTTAAAAATGTGCTTTTGTGTTTATATGCTGGTTATAAAATTTTTCCGAAGCTTTTATCAGATTGTTTTCGGGATGAAGCGGTTAAGAAACACTGTGAAACTGAGGATATACATTTGAATGTGCCTACAGAATATGGTTCTTTGTTTAACTGGGATACGCCTAGACATGGGGCACTATGGAATTTCCGGAATGAACATCTTGGTCCGATTCACACATCTGATAAATTATTGAGTGATTTTTTGAAGGAGTTTGATAGCCATCAAAAGGAGCTTGTGAGCCAGCCTTTTTATTCATTTTTGATGAAGTATGCTGAGTTTTATCTCTCTCAGCATGAGTCATTTGCTGCGGCTTTAGAAAATCCACATGCATTTCCGGATCAGCTTCTTTTAGATTTTCATCAGCGGGAAGGGTTTGATATTGCAGCATTATCTCATTCACGTACAGCCTCAAAAGAGACATTTTTATTGCATATGGGTCGGTATTTTCAGGAAGTCTTTTATTTTACCAGAGATCATTATCGTCTCATTGTAGATAAAATGACCTACACTGATATGGTTTCTGTGCTGCAAGCCAAATATAAACAGCTTATGACGAAAAGGGTTCGTCAAGATCCTTTTATAGCTGCGATTTATAGTATCATTCAGCCTATTTTTCAGAAATTGCAATCAATTGATTTGGCATCGCCAGCCTATACCAGAGAAGATGTAAATGCTATTTTGCGAGATTTAAAAACCTTACGTATTTACTTAGATACTTTGGCTGGATTAGTGAGCTTCATTAAAGATGGCGATTTGAAAATTGAAGCGGCGAAAAAACAACCTCCAGTGAAAAAGAAAAAGCCAGTTCGCAAAAAGAAGAAGGCACCAGCTCCGGTTATTGTTGCAGAAACATCTGCACCAGTGCCTGTTCCTTCACCAAAGAAAGTTGCACCTTTAAAATTGACGCCTGAAAAGAAGAAAGAGTTAGACAGCATTCGTGAAATCTCAGAACGTATCAGAACAAATCTTGAGAAGGAAAATCAATATTATAGGGCAGCTAAAGACTATATTTTAAACTTGATGACCAATGCTCAAGGAAAAAGTTTGGTTGAGACCTTATTTAATCCAAAGTCGAATCTCAAGAATATGATGAGTCAAAAAGAGATGACATTGATTGTTGAGCAAATGTCATCGAGGATTGGAGCAATCAGCGAAAATTTGAAAGGCTCAAATGGCTTTAGATTTAGAGTCGGAGATGAAATTTATACATCTCACGCTTCATCAGCAGAGATTGGTCATAAGGGTCATGGTGGTGCTGTGAAAGGCTTCAGAGATTTTTTGATCGCCGTTTATGCTCTCTCGCTTAAAAAATAATTTTGAAAAGGTCTTCACATGGAAAGAGAAGAATTGATCGTCAGAGCAAGCTCACCGAACAGACAAGTGCAGGAAGAGACATCCCAAGTTTTTGTTGTAAGAGAGTCTTTGATTCCGCGCTCAAGCTCGCTTGAGGAATTAGCGCAATATACAAAACAAGAAGTGGCTATTGAGGTGCGTCCTGTTTTCACCAAGCCTCAGCTTGTGCAGCTTGAAAAAGCTATGGAAGAATCTTTTTGCGTTTCTTTTCATGGGTCTAGAGAAATGGTCAGAGCTGTACATGCAAAGCAAATCGTTCATAAGATTGAGCAGTATCTAAAAACACACTATCCTTGTTTAAAGGCAATATCAGAGAATGATTATATTAAAGTAGAAGGTGGTTTGTTAAAACATGCCTGTGGAGAGCCTTTTTTGAGTCAGTCTCAAATTAAAAAAGTTTTGAACCCAGAAACAGCAGATATGTGTATGGATTTTTATTCTGAGGAGTGCCTTTTATCTCTTTATGATCTTTTCAAGCGGGGTGGAAATTTATCGAAAGAGACTCAGAAGAGCCTCTGCCCAGCCTTTGGATCAATCATTTTTATCCAGCGCATGTGCCCTCAATATTTATATTTTCATTTTTCAAATTTATCTGCTGAAATTTTTGATTATTCGTTTGAGTTATATAAAGCATACTCATTTCAACATAAGATTAAAAATGCCCTCTTACTAACATACATTTGCTTTGAGATGTATGAAAAACTCATACAGGATTTTATTCATGATACTGGGGTTAAAGTATTTTCTGGTCAGTTTATTCTTGACTTCATAGATCCTCTCACCACTCTTTTCAAGAGAAGGTCAAATATTGCTGATTTGTTTAAGAGGAAAAAAGGCCCTGCTTTAGATCCTGTAGCAGATCAAAAAGTTTTTTTGAGTAATTTTTCAAGAGAGTTTGCGGATTTTAAAGAACAAGTAAGACAGAATTCGAATCATGCATTGAATTTTGATTATATAGAATTTTATCTCTCAAAACATGCATCAGTGAGAGAAGCCCTCGATAATCCAGACGTGTTCCCACAAGCGATTTTGAGTGAATTTGCAATGGTGCATTCTCTCAATGCTCAAAAAATTCATAGCAATGCCTTAGCGAATGAGAATCAAAAATGTGCAGACTCTATTGATAGTCTTTATGAGGTTTATTATTCAAGAAGCCATTTTTTCTTGCTTTTTGATCAATATCATTTTTCTGCAGAGATTGCGTTTTTGGAGAGAAAATTAAAATCTGTAAAAGTAGCGCAATTGAAAGATGCGTTTTCTTTGGAAATTTATCAATCAATTCAAGATCTCTTGTTAAAGCTAAAAACGATGGATCTGGCATCTCCTGCTTATCAAATTGATGATATTAGTGCAATACATAAGGATTTAGGAATCCTTTATCTGTTGATTGAGAATTTGCAAAGTATTTCTTCCCTCGCAAAGGCAGGTCTGATTCCAGCCCTAAAGACGCCTGTGAAAACAATGCCTCAAAGGAAGGGTAAAAAGAAAAAACCGCAAAAGAGTCCGGCGCTTGTTACTGTTGCTGAACCATTAGCGTTGATACCTGTGCCTGTCGTTATTACAAAGAAAGCGACACCTTCAAAAAATCAAGAATTAAAAAAGATTTCTGAAATTTCTCAGCGGATCACCCAAAATATTGAAAAGGAAAATCAATATTACAAGGCAGCTAAAGATTATATTTTAAGTCTGATGACAAATACTCATGCAAAGGACTTGGTTGAGGATTTATTTAATCTAAAATCAAATCTCAAGAATATCCTAAGTCAAAAGGATATGACTTTAATCGTAGAGCAAATGTCTACAAGAATTGAAGCAATCAGTGAGAATCTAAGAGGCTCGAACGGTTTCAGATTTAGAGTCGAGGATGAAATTTTCACTTGTCATGCTTCAACAGCAGAGATTGGTCATAAAGGTCATGGCGGCGCTGTCAAGTGCCTTAGGGATTTTCTGATTGCCGTTTATGGGCTCTCACTAAAAAGTTAAGCCAGGTATCTGCATAATAGAGATTACGTAAGAAATCTCGTGAGTCGTCATATATGGACGCCGATGATAATACAAGAAAAAAATCGAAAGCGATGTGTATAAGGAGAATTGAAGCTGTCATATATTCGGCATCTATGCGCCATAATGGTTTCTGCATTCTGCTTTTGATCC
>JAGPBS010000059.1 GCA_018063245.1 Alphaproteobacteria bacterium
AGGCTTGGAGCAATAGATTTAGATCAGATGGAAAAATACACTCCCGTAAATTTATACTCTAAGTTATAATCGAAAAAGTGTTACCTATGTCCCCGCACATTCGTTACCCATGTCTCCGGTCTGTACAACTTGTTTAGGCATCTACAGAGCCTGAAATAAATTCAGGATGACAAATATAAATCAGTGAAATTTCTACAAGGCCATTTCATCGGCTTCATGCGCATCCTTCAAATGCGATGCGATAAAATCTCGTCCATTCACAACGGCATCATGTAGCGTCATACCCGTTGCAAGATGGCATGTGATGGCTGTGGACAAGCTGATACTAAAGTCATTTGGCTTTTTACCAATCTTTGTAAATGGAAATTCAAAATACTCATCATCTTCAATGTAAAAATCCATAGACTCTGGCGAAGGCATTTGAGCACCTTTTAGCAAGACTGCCTTTGTTCCCATTGTTTGAAGCATCATGGCTGCATGACGTGCTGAGTCAAAACTATCAATCGGCGCACCAATTAATTGTTCTGCTTCTTGGACAGAAGGAATAACCAAATCGACTAAATGTAAGAAGTGTCTTTTATAGGCAGCCAAGTAATCTGCATAATCAACCTTTGTTTCTTTTATTTCCAATAAAAAAACAGGGTCAAGAACAATGGGCGGAAAACTTGGTAAACTAAGTAAAAAGTCATCAAGCACCTGCATAAAAGGTATAGATGGAATCAGGCCAATTTTAATCGCATCAATTTGCTGAGTTTGAAAGATGAGTGTTAATTGCTCTTTAAAAAACTCAGAAGAGATCATAGAGTTATACTGAAACACATCCAAATGTGGACTGTTAAAGCAAGTCATCACTGAAGCGATATCGCAACCAATTAGACTTGCTGTTTTGCAATCAGCATGAATACCGTAATGGCCCTGGATATCGAAAGAGTTTATTGTGAGTAATTTGGGTTCCATATGCACATTTTATCTGACGATTATTAAAGATTTCTTATGATGAACGGAAGAAGCTTACGCACTAACCCTTTCAAATAAGTCTTCAATATAACCAAAAGAAGAAAATGCTTGTTTTAAATCGGCGATTTGAGCTTGAACGGGTTCTAAGCCAGAGTAAAATCTAACAACACATCCTGCTGGTAAGGAATTATATTGACGCGCTGATAAATCAAGTGGAATAGCAAGGCTTTCAAACCCTCCCCAACTAAGCCCAATTTTAAACACCTGAAGACTATTGATCATACGATCAACCATCGCTTGTGTTATCTCTGGTTTGAAGAGAACAGAGAACAAACTACCAGATCCCTTAAACTTTTTCAGCCAGACTTGATGACCAGGATGGTTTGGTAAAGCAGGACATAGAATCTGTTGGATTTCAGGACGTTCATTCAAAAAGCGAATGACGCGAATTACATTCTCATGATGTTGAATCATTCTAAGCTGAAGCGTTTTCATGCCGCGCATTGCCATATAAACTGTATCAGGTGCTGCGCAAATGCCTGTAATCATCAAGGTTTCTTTTAATTTGCGATAGAGTGGCTCTGATTTCGCAACAATCGCTCCAAGCATTAAATCGCAGTGACCAGCGAGATACTTTGTGACAGCATGGATAATTAAATCAACACCATCATGAAAAGGTTGATACAAAAGTGGTGTTGCCCATGAATTATCAATCATGATGAGGATATCATCTCTTTTTTCTTTTGCCGCATTACAAACATTTTCCACGTCCATCACTTCATAAGTTAATGATCCTGGACTTTCAAGATAGAGCATTTTTGTTTCTGGTTTGATTAAATCCGCGATCCCTGTTCCGATCATAGGATCAAAAAAGTCGTAAGTAACGCCAAACTTTTTGAGGATCTGTTCAAAAAAATGGCGTGATACGTGATAGACACTATCGGTGATGAGCACATGATCGCCTGCTTTTAAAAATGCCATCAAAGCAAGTGTAATCGCAGAAATACCACTCGGTGTTGCGACAGAACCATAGCCATCTTCCATTTCAGCAAGCATTTGTTCAAACTCACGAATAATCGGAGTCCCTGCTCTTGCATAGCTTGGTACCAAAACTGGATCCTTTTGAGCTGTTCTTAAAGATTCAACATTTGGGAATAAAATTGTTGAGGCGTAATGAATGGCTGGGGCAACATATTGATTAAATTCAGATTGAATTGAATGCTGTAATTTTGTTTCGTGTGACATAAAATAAACCCCTCTTTATCATACCTGGCCTCTTAAAATGAGCCATTGATACATGATATCGAAAAAATCATCTGCCAGCAAGAGCTGGTTGATCACTTTGGTTTAATTCTGCATACAAAGTTGGATGGCTGAGCAAAATATCAGCAACAAGCCTATTTGCCCGTGCTGGAGAGGCCTTCACATTGCAAGTTTGTGCCTCAATTCCCTTTTTCTTATCACGGATTGCTTCTTGAATATCGATGTTTGCTGTTGAATCATGCCCCACACATACATCAGGCTCTAACCCTTTTTTGTGATAAACTTGTCCATTTGGTTCATATAAATAAGCCCATGTGAGATAAAGCTCAGACTCATTTGGCAAGGTGTAAATTGTCTGAACGCTTCCTTTTCCGAATGAACGTGTACCAACAAGCAAGGCTCTATGATTGTCTCTGAGGGCTGCTGCCACAATCTCAGATGATGAAGCTGAATCTTGGTTAATAAAGACAACGAGGGGTTTTCCATCAATCCAATCTCCTTTTTCGGCCTCAAACCGTTGCTCGCTTTTTGAATTGCGCCCTTTCGTTGTGAGGATAATGCCAGAATCAAGGAATGTATCAGCAACCTTGACGGCCTCATCCAGAAGACCTCCAGGGTTATCGGATAGGTCCAAAACATATCCTTTGATTTGTCCTTTTGCTTCAATTTTGATTTTTTGAATCGCATCTTGAACATTAATACCTGTGAATTTATTAAAGTGCGATACTTTAATATAGCCAATGCCTTTTCTGAGCTCATGACTCACTGTATTTTCAATAACCTTTGCTTTTTTAAGCTTGAATTCAGCTTTTTTTTGACCAGCATAAGTCGCTGTAATCTGAATTTCGTCCCCTTTGATTGATGATAAAAGGAGTGCTATTGAATCGAGTGTTTTGTCAGTCAGATCGATACCATTTATTTTTAAGATTTTTTGTCCAACTCTCATTCCTTCTTTATCAGCAGGACCATCTGGAAGTACTTTTTTAATGATGATATCATTGTCTTTTTTCGCTAACACCACCCCAATTCCATCATAACCAATGCGTCTGTTTTCATAAAACTTGGTTTGCTCTTGAGATGTATAACGCGAAAAACGATCAAGATCATGCAAGATAGCATCAAAAAAAGCTTGATATATGTTTTCAGCAGAAATGGCAGCAAATTTTTCTGAGTTTGCTTGTGCTTTCAACGCTATAGTGCGAACAAGCTTTGCCCAATCTTCTATCTTCGATTTTTCTGGAAAGAGAACAGTTTCCTTCCTTTCATCTTTGTACACAAGTGTAAAATGTGTTGACTCAGATTCAAGTGTAAAAGACGAATCAAGACCCAAAACACCTTTTAGGCCATCTTCAACAACATCTTTCATATCAAGCGGATCAATATAGACTTCCATTATTCGATCGAGCCCAACTTCAAAAACATTAACATCAATGTCTGTAGCAGGCGTTTTTACTTCAGCGAACGATGTTGCTTGAGATAAAAATAAGATAAATATTGCTGTGAGTAAGTGCTTAAGCATTTTAAACCTATATTTCCAGTGTATTTGAGATTACTTTTCTTTAGAATATCACGTTTTTTAAAATATATGAAATAAATGTTCTCTCAAATCTTAAAAATCAAAAAGCCCTTGGTCTGAGGGGGATTCCGGCTTCTTTTTTTCAGTTTTTTTTTCAAGAGTCGAACTTGACTGAAAAGGTAAAACGCCATCTTGAAAAGTGACCAGATAGGATTCAGCGGCTTTGATATCTGTTGTTTTTGAAACCAAATGCCCTTTTTTATCTGTCATTAAAACAAAGCCACGCTCAAGCGTTCTTGCAAAGGAATAACTTTCAAGCATCGATCTAAGTGACTGGAAAGAGTACCTTTTTCTTTCCAGAAATTGCTGAAAAGATCTTTGTAAATTGCCAGACAAGGTCTCTAATTTTTCTTTTGAGAGAGTGATGCGTTCTGCTGGATGTTTGAGTCTTTTCCTCATTTGATCAAAGTCAAATCTTTTGTGACGCAAAAACATCGAGAGAGCCATGTTTAATCTTTGTGTTCTGTCATCTAATCTTTGTGCATAATTTTCTAGAATTTGTCGTGGGTGAACAAGCCCTCGCCCTAAAGACTCAAGCTTGACAGAGCGCACATGTAAGTATTGTGCTAGCAAATGCGCCATGCGACCTTTTAAACTGATGAGTCCTTGATAAAGATCCATGCGGACAGGCACAGACATTTCAGCTGCAGCTGTTGGCGTTGGCGCCCTTAAGTCAGCCACAAAATCACAAAGGGTTGTGTCTGTTTCATGGCCAATCGCTGAAATAACGGGGATGGAACAAGCATAGATGGCTCTAATCACACGTTCATCATTAAAGGGCATCAGGTCTTCAAAGGATCCGCCACCCCGCGCAACAATTAAAAGATCAGGTTTTTTAGGTGAATTCACGCCATCAAATTGATCAAAGCCCTGAATAGCTGAGACAATCTGAGCTGCTGATCCCTCGCCTTGAACAGCGACTGGCCACACCAAAACATCGCGCGGAAATCGATCTTTCAATCGATGCAAAATATCCCGAATAACAGCGCCTGTTGGAGAAGTAATAACACCGATTGATTTCGGTAGAAATGGAATTTTCTGTTTGTGAGCAGGATCAAAAAGCCCTTCTTCTGCAAGCTTTCTTTTCAAATCTTCAAGCATTTTCATGAGAGCGCCAAGACCAGCTAATTCCATTTTTTCAATGATGAGTTGATATTGAGAGCGTCCTTTAAAAGTGGTCAATCGCCCTGAGCAGATGACTTCCATCCCTTCTGTTGGTTTGATGGATAGATGCGATGCAACGCCTCGCCAGCAAACAGCTTCAATCACAGCTTGATCATCTTTGAGACGAAGGTACAAATGACCAGATCCATGGAGTTTTGGTTGAGAAATTTCGCCCCGAATGCGTACATAGGCGTAAGCGCCTTCAATGGTTTTCTTCAAGGCATCGCCGATTTCAGAGACTGTATATTCAGGAATATTGGAGCGCGTAGCTTTTGGCGCTGTGTCTGTCTCTGGGACAAGTGGTAAAAAAGAATCTTCCATTTATAGGGACCATTATTTATGCTATTAAAATTAACTGAAGTCTAACACGCTTCTAGCCAGAAACAAAATCGAAAAGTCTCATGTCTGTTACCATTCAACTCTTGATTCTCATCCCTCTTTATCTCGCTCTCTTTCTGATTGCCTTTTATGCTGCAATCACAGGCATGGCACCCATGCCTTCATCAAAAAAATCACGTGATATTATTGTGAGCATGATCAAAGAGATGGACTTAAAACAAGGTCGTATTTATGAATTGGGTGCAGGCTATGGAACGCTCGCTATTGCATGCGCAAAGACTTTTCCGCATATGGAAATTGTGGCCGTTGAGCTCTCTCCAGTGATTTACTTTTGTCTTTGGATTCGTAAAAAAGTGAATCGCCTTGATAATTTAACCTTATGCCGCAAAAACATTTTTTCAGTACCCCTTCATGATGCATCCATTGTGATCTGTTATTTGTTTCCAAAAGCGATGCGACGTCTCAATGAAGAACAATTTCAAAATCTGCCCAAAGGCGCTGTGATTATCAGCAATAGTTTTTCAATTCCAACACGAAAAGCTGAGCAAGTTATTGAAAGTAATGATCTCTTGAAAAGCGACATTATGCTTTACAGACATTAAGCATAAATTCCTCTTTACAATATGGATAAAGGGGAGTATTCCTGGAATATAAGCTTACAAAAAGGAGAAAAAAATGTCAGATGTGCAATTACATAAAGTTTCTAAGAATATTGAAGAACAAACGACAACTCCAGATAATGACTCTAAAATTTCGAGTGAACAAACATCTAAAAGACGCTCTCTCACGAGTCCTCCTGCATTAGAAATGAACTCATTACCTCTTCCGAAATCTGCTAAAAAAAGCCCCATTAGAACCAGACTTGCAGGCTCACGTTTTGAATCAGGTGAATGGAGTGTGAATCGCTCTAAACAGCCTGGGCAACCTATCAAAGCATCATTTGCCTCACCAGCCATTCGGGTGCCAGTTAATTCACAAAGAGCTATCGAGCCAGGCGATGAAGCAATTATTGATAGAGCACTTGCACTCGCCCAAGATTTTGAAAAAAACCAATCAATTTAGAGGAGGATTCAAATGTCAGGTGTTGCTTTCAATAATGTGCCTAGAAGTGATCAAAAAATACAATCTGATCCAGCTTCTCATAATAATGTGATTCAAGGACAGCCTTCTAAAAGACGCTCATCTCCAAATACCCCGATGTTAGAGTGTAAATGGGATTCAAAACAGACTATTAAGGAGAGCGATTATTTTTATAGAGCTCCCCCTTCCTCTTCTATGATCCAAAGGCTTTCTTCAGGAACTCGCATCTTATCCTCTTCTGACATCCTCATCTCTTTCACACCCCATCAGCAGGCAGCCTTAGGAGTTCATACTAGCCCTATCTCTCCAGAAGCTGAGGCCATGATTCAAACAGCGATACAGGCATTTGAAGAGCTATCGCAACAATGCAAAGAATCTAAATAAAATAATAGGGAGACGCCTCTATGCCAAATACACTAGGATTGGATAATGTTGCAGCCAAAGCTGCACTCATAAAGCAAAAAAATGATAGTAAAAATAGCGTGCTTTCTGCAGTGGCTGCTTCTAAAAAAGAACGGGTTGATCCAAATAAACTCGTTGAACAATTGAAAGAAACGGAGCTAAACAGGCGTCAGGCGAGTCTGCTAATCAATTATCATATAAATCAGACGCGCGATCTTTTAGATCGGGTCAATTATTTACTCAACCTATGCAATACACAAAAAACCATCGAGGCTCCACCACCAAGGTGATTTCTGATGATCTTACTATTGCCCTAATCCAAGCATTCTTAAAATCTTCAGTGCGTTCTCAACTGAAATGTTTGTATGTCCTTGCTCAAGACGATTGAGAGTTGGTTTACTAACACCGGCTAAAGTAGCGAGCTGTTCTTGGGTCAAACGTTGTTGTTTGCGCCGTTTTATGGCTTCTTTGACAAGCTCTGGCCAATCAAGGCAAAGGTTCCGTTCCATCTTTTCTCCATAAGGGTTATGAGGGTTTCTTTCAGCGTTTTTGATGTTATTTCATCTTCAAAAATAGATTGTTTTGCAGATTCTATTCGTGCTTTTAATTGTTGATAGGTGAGATCCAGACTTTTGAGTGAAAGGTTGAATTCTTTTGCTAGGATTAGTATATGTTTAGGCTTGAGCTCTGTAATGGTGAGATTGCTTACTCCGCCTAGTGAAAGGGCTATAGTTTTATATTGATATAAAACAGATGCGACCTGGTCATAAGAAGGGGTGAGTCTTAGTCCTTCTGGCGTATGAAACATCGCAAAGTTTTTTAAATGCATGTCTGTGTTGCCAAGTAATATGCCTACTAAAATGCGTCTGAATAATCGGTAGTTTTCGGTTAATATGCAACCCGGCGTTTGTTGGATAAAGTCAGACATATCTTTATGAGAGCCTTCATATTTTTCGCGTGATGGACGATTCAGGAGTTGATTAAATTCTTCAAAGTGAATCTTGCCCTTTTCATTTCGGTCAAAACGCTTGATGATTAAAGCCGGTTCGATTTGTCCCTGTACATCTCCAATTATTAAATCAACAATTTCATCATCTGGTAAAAGATGTTTAAAAGCTTTCATTGTTAAGTATTCATTGAAAATCAAACCTGGATGATGTGCTGAAGGAAATTTGGCAATATATGTGCTTGTTTCTCCAATTTGGGTAGGGTAAAATCCACCGTCTTTTTTAGAGAGGGTCAATTTGGGTTGAACACCAGATAAAGACGAACGATTTGTTAAAAGAGCTAGTTCTTTTGGATCATCAAGATCAAGCAATTGATTTGATATATTTTGAGGCTCAGGATCTATCACTGAAACAGCTCCTGCGCAGTCAGCTCCAAAAGCCAATAGTAACTCGAATCGAGAGGTTATACGTTTTCCTAACAGGCGTATTTGCGCATGTTCTAACCATCCCTCTGCAACTAAATTATCAAAAAATGGATGAAGACCTGAATCGTGGTAATAAGTATCAGAACGCACAGGGAAGTGATAAGAGACAGGATTACCATTTTGTTCAACATATAAGTTGTCATAGGTGAAAGATGTCCGATCACCTGGTTCTTGGCGTAAGTAACCCGCAAACGTATTATTGAAAAAAACTTTTCCCCAGAGAAACTTAGCCATAGTCAAACCTTTTTTACTTTTTTTAAAAAACGACTTATTATATAAATTATATTTTACTTTTTTACATCTGTCAATTAATTTTGTAAAATTTATTTTACTAAAAATCCTGGCGGAGTATTTGAGTAAACTATTCTTTACTTCTTTGCATCGTAAAGATCGATCTCGAAAGGCTTACCCCAGATCAATCGGAGTGCATTTACAATTGCAAGAACATCGATCACTTCTTGTAGCAATGCACCCATCACAGGCGTAATATAGCCAACGGATGCAAATCCCATGCCAATCACACTCAAGAACATACCTCCTAAAGCGCTCTGTAGAGCAATTTTACGCATAGAGAGACTTAAGTGAATGAGCTCATCAACCTTAACTAAGGAATTATTGAGAATCACTGCACCTGCCGCTTCAGCTGTGACATTTGTATGTCCTCCAAAAGCAAGACCAACTGTTGCAGCTGTTAAGGCTGGCGCATCATTAACGCCATCCCCCATGAAAAGAGTTGAGGCAAGCTTGGTTTCAGCGCGCACAATTGCTAACTTCTCTTCAGGACTTTGAGATGCCCGTAAATCGCTAATCCCCAAAAGCTTTCCGAGATAGGAGACCTCAGATGCTCTATCTCCAGAAACCAGCATGACTTTTTTAAATTGATGGGATGGTCCCAAATGGCGAATAAAGAATTCACTTTCAGCGCGCGGCATATCACGAAATCTGAAAGTCGCAAGATAGGCACCATTTTCAAGAACGACACACTCAAGCCCCTGCTCTACTTTAGGCAGGAGTGAAAGCATCTTAGGGTGTTTTTCAGCAATAAATTTACGATGCGTGATTTGAAATGTTTTCCCATTCACCTTACCAACAAGACCTTGTCCTGGCTTTTCTGACACTTCAGAGGCATCAAGGAGATATAATTTGTTTGCTTGTGCTTTTGCAAGAAAGGCACTTGCCAGTGGGTGCTTAGAATATCTCTCGAGACTTGCAATGTCTTGCAAGATTCTGTCTTCAGCTTCACCGTCTCTTGCGACAATCTCTGTGAGCTCTGGTTGACCATAAGTTAACGTACCAGTCTTATCGAAAATAGCAGTTGTACATAAAGGTAGACGTTCTAGGACGGTCGGATCTTTGATGATAATCCCTCGTTTTGCTGCCATTGAAATAGCACTGATCACGGTGACAGGTATGGCAATCAACAAAGGACAAGGCGTTGCAACGACCAAAACAGCTAGAAAACGATCAGGATCACCTGTGAAGATCCAAACTCCAGCACCAAAAACCAATGCTATAGGTGAAAAAACAGCCCCAATTTGATCAGCTAAACGACGCATGACCGGGCGTTTTTGTTCTGCATCTTGCATCACTGAGAGAATTTTTGCATATCGTGAATCTGATGGAATGCGCTCAGCCTGAATCACAAGAACGGATTCACCATTGATCGCACCGGATAAAACAGCAGCTCCTGGTGCTTTAGAAATTTGATAAGGTTCACCTGTTAAATAAGCTTCATCCATGGCGCTATGACCTTCAACCACAATCCCATCAACAGGCGATGCTTCATGGGGATAAATCACAATAAGATCACCAACTTGAATATCTGCAAGCGGAATGTCCTCAATGTGTGAGTTCGTTTTACGATGGGCAAAATCTGGCATTCTTTCCGCCAAAGCCAGTAAGACTGACGAAGCCTTTCTCATCGCGTAAGTTTCAAGGGCCTGACCACCGGAAAGCATTAGAACAATTAAAACACCGGCAAGATATTGATCGAGAAAAGCAGCCGTGATGAGAGAGATTGCGGCCAGCAAATCTGTCCCAAAGTCCCCTTGAAAGACTTTACTTAAAATCTCATAAGCAAGAGGCACACCGCCAAAGACCATGACTGCGATCAAGGGAAAATCTGCAATGTCAAAAGGACCTATTGTTCCTGGTGTTGTATAGATGAGAACAAAATGAAGAGCCATTGCCACAAAGCAAAGCAGTGCAACAAAGAGATGCCACCTTGAAGGCGTCGGGAGAATTGTTGAATTTGACTTTGTTTTCTTTTTTGCTTTTTGTGCCGTCAAAATATGTATCTTTCTCTTGAAAAGAGAAGCACTATTGTCTTAAGAAGCCACTTTTTGCTGTAAAAGATCTCTATGTGCTTCAACTTCTTGTTGAATTTTGGCATTATAGTCACGCTTCACCAATTGAGCAGCGACATCAATTGCGTTCGAAAAACCAAATGCATCTGTACCGCCATGGCTTTTCACACAAATCCCTTTAAGACCTAAGAACATTGCGCCATTATATCGACGTGGATCAGCCAGATTTTTCAAGCGGCTTAAAGCAGGACGCATGAAAACATAACCAATTTTTGCCAAAAGTGAACTTGAGAATGCTTGTTTTACCCAAGATACGATCAGTTTTGCTGTGCCTTCAGCTGTTTTTAATGAGATATTGCCAATAAAGCCATCACAAACAATGACATCAGCATCACCACGGTGAATGCCATCACCTTCTACAAAGCCAACATACTCTCCTGGCAACTTATTTTCCTTCAGGATCTGCGCTGCTTCTTTAATCACATCAAGTCCTTTGGTTTCTTCTGTCCCAATGTTCAGAAGGCCATAGCTTGGTTTTTTAATGCCTAGAACTGTTTTTGAATAGAGAACGCCCATCAGTGCAAACTCAACAAGGTGCTGTGCTGTGCATACTGTATTTGCTCCTAGATCGAGCATCACAAAAAGCCCTTTCATTGAAGGCATCACAGTTGCAATTGCTGGACGATCAATCCCAGGGACCAGTCTCATGCCAATTTTAGCCATAGCCATCAATGCACCAGTGTTTCCGGCGGAAACAACGCAAGATGCTTCTCCATTTGCAACGGCATCAATCGCCATGCGCATGCTTGAATTCTTACCTGTTCTGAGGGCCACAGATGGTTTTTCATCATTGGAGATTGCCATATCAGAATGAATGACAGTTGACACAGGCTTGATAGCTGGGCAATCATCAAGAAGCTTGTTGATCTGTTTTTCATCGCCATAAAAACGGAAAGATAAGTTTTTATTGCGTTTAAATGCAAGTTCTGCACCGTTTACAACGATGTCAGGCGCATCATCTCCACCCATTGCATCTAAAGCAATTACGATATTTTTAATCAAAGAAACATCTCCCATTTCAACCCTTTCTAAATGGCGAAAATCATAATATTTCATGTTGCAACATCGCACACAAAATTTCAAGCTTTTCTTTTTCTACAGTGAGCGAGAGTCATTTTGTCTCAGTCTTTTTCCCCTAATTTTTGACCAAATGTGATTGTTTAAAAACCAGCGATCACTGATTTTAGAAATCGACAAATGTCTTAATAAAAGAGAACGATGCTCTTTACGCGCATGACGATGATGCCAGGTGACATAGGGTCCGATAAGGTCATTCATCTGAAAATATTGACATAAATCAGGATTTTTCAGAGCCAGTAAGCATAAAAGGCTCTCATCTTGCTGATGATGTGAAAATTCAGGATGTTGGTTTTGAGGATCTTTAACCTCATCTGAGACTAAATCAATCTGAGAGATCATTAGATACCACTCGTTAAAAAAAGCACGAACCTGTGGTGTGTTTTTAAAAATGAGAAATCCCCCTGATGCATGAGGACCGTTGCGAGTCTCTTCAGTGTCCATATTGTAATGATTTAAAACATCACGTTTCGTAATTCGTCCAATATAACCATCTATTTTAGGATCCCATTCAAAAAGAATGATCGGCTTATGCTCAATCAATTCAATAATTTTTGTTAAAGGTTTTTTGAAAACAAAACCAGTATCTGCATAAACGATTATTGCATTTTCAGGCGCTTCTTCTAATGCTTTTAAGCAGATCCATGGTTTCCATATCCAATACCCTGCACCCTTTTTATGTTGAAAATGCTCACCATGTTTTTCCAAAAAAGCCTCACCTAACAGAGACTTATTATAGTTTTTAAAAGAGTCAAATCCCTTGTTCAGGGCAGAAAAAACGAGCATGTTCTGGTTTTTTCGAAAAACAGAATCACCATCCGCATATGAAATAAGAGTGATAGGAAGATGAGGTTCTGCTCCCTTTTTAAGTCTTTGTCCATATAGACGCTGTGTTGAAAGATCTAATTTATCAAAGAGCGATAAAAGATGGATCACAATGCCAATGAGCAGAGCACAAA
>JAGPBS010000060.1 GCA_018063245.1 Alphaproteobacteria bacterium
GTTTAATAAAATGAAGCATTTCAGAAGAGTAGCAACGCGATATGACAAATTGGCGGTCTCTTATATGGCTTTTGTTCTTCTATCTGCTATTTATTTGTGGCTAAAGTGAATGTCGACACTACCTAATATAAGTGCTCATCATCGCGAGGAGCGCTAGCGACGTGGCGATCTCCTCTCTGAAAGCAATGAGATTGCCGCGTCGGCCTACGGCCTTCTCGCAATGACATTTTTTCTTTTCTATTATATCAATGATTCATCTCAGGAAACTCATCTGAGAAAGAAACTGAATCATTTTCATTTTCAAGCACAAGATTTGAATAGGCAAATGATTTACCATTCTCTGTGAGAACGAGATTCTCAAACACATGCGTTCCTGTGAGCCACACCGTTTTACCCTGTTTAAATTTTTCTTCATCGAGAAATTCAAAACAAAGAGGACCAAGGACTTCAACAGTATGAAACTCTTCTCTTTTAAAAGAACCACGATCCGTTCGAAAATATGCCGGTGCATGAAGCTTAAAAGATACCCGCTTCGGAAATGAATTATCACCCTTACGGCCATTAAATTCAATATACATGTGACTGATTATTTCGCCACACAAAGTCACATTTCGTTTTACAGATCCATCAAAGTAAATGGGTGATTTGTTGTGCTGTTCTGTGTTCTGCGGATCAATAGATCTCATGATAGACTCCATTTGTTCTTTTGAAATGCCATAGCATCTCATCATTTTAAAAATATTCAATAGTACCCGGCATCAGATTAAATCCGTTTGGATCGCGCCTGGTATTAAATAGGGCCACCTTCATCAGAAGATAGCCCTACGACTGGAATCGCGACTCTGGAGTCATAGACTGAACATATAGCATCCATGATAATCTCACGCTTCAGAGATCAATGATGGCCAAGCTGGAACCAACGCCATTATGATCTTGAACACAAAATACCATTCAAGCTGATTATTTCAAAAACCTGAGAAACTCTATATTCAAATCACTCATTTGACATTTTCAGCATAAATATAATGCATGCTCTATATTTTTATACTATACGAATATTTATTCGATGTCAACGAAAAAAAATAACATACATTCGAAAAAATCAAAAATAAAACCATAAAATATTAGAATTCAATGTTTTGCTTGTGAATCTTTTGCACCAAATATGCTTCAAATGATCTTATTTTTTCGAAATCACCCATTGATTTTTGATATATAAAATAAAAAGTTAATTTTGGCTTCTCATATTCAGGGAAGAGCTCCACAAGACCATGTGTCACTACAGAATCATAGAAAGGGGCCAATGTACCTATACCTAAATCTTCTTTGATAAACTTTTCCACGCCTGCAGTAGAATTAATAACAATATATGGCTGCCTATGCTGACCTTTTTCTTTTCCTGCAGTCAAATGCCAATCGACTAACTGAAATTTTCCAAGTGGAGTAATGGACGTGGAAATCAATTTATGCTGATCGAGATCCCCTATTTTCTTTGGCATTCCATATTTTTCAATGTAACCTTTACTTGCATACAATTTGTGAGAATAAGAAACAAGTTCTGTTTGTATCAGATCTTCTCTGTTAGGAATATATTCTCTTATTGCCGCATCATATTCATAAGCATTAAAGTCAATCTCAGAATTATCCCCCAATAACGCAACCGTGAGCTTCGGATTTTTTTTCATAAAATCCATAATACATTCTGAAATCAGATATACACCAACACCCATCCAAGTTGAAATTTTTAATGTTCCCGTTAAATCCTTATCATTTGACCCTATAATCTCTTGTATTCTTTCAAGGTTTGGTAAGTTTGATTTCAAAAGACTATATAACTTCTCCCCAGTTTGAGTTAGCCTTACACCTGATTTACTACTTGTTAGAAGAGTACTACCAATTTCTTTTTCCAAAAGTGATATTTGACTACTAATAGATGAAACTTTTATGCCTAACAAGTCTTGAGATTTGGTAAGCCCGCCGCATCTCACGACCGTATAAAAGGTCCTCAATTTATTCAAATCAAAGCTCATGTTTTCTCCTTATTTTTAGATGCTTTCTGAGAACTGACATAGCTTCCAAAAATAACAAATATTGTTCCCAAAATTGAGTATATAGTCCATTTAAAGTCTTCAAAAACAATAGAGATATTTAATGCTACGACTGGCATAAATAACCATATATATCCTGCAAATGCAGCATTTACTTCTTTTGCAAGTTTCAAATAGATACCAAAAACAAGAGGCGTAACAATGACTGATAGATATAAAAAAGGAAGAACAAACCCATAAGAAAAATCAAAAACCAACGAACCGCCCTTTAGCAAATAAAATACAACACTCACAGCCCCTCCATAAAGCATCGCAATTCCATTGATGAAAAAAAGAGAATAAGACGGTCCTTGTAAAATTTTCTTAGAAAGAATTGTCCCAACAGATGTAGAAAAAGTACTCCCTAAAACAAGAGAAAATCCAATAACTGTTAGAATGTCTTGTGTTAATTTATTAAGGTCATTATAAAGAATAAGAACGATACCAAGGATACTAATTGTAGCTCCTTTTAAGAAAGATTTCGTTATATGATCACTCGAAAAAATCGATCCTAAAATCGTATTTGGAACAATCGTAAACCCAAGCAACAATGAAATCACTCCTGTAGGGATATAGCTTGATGCATTGTAATTTAGCGAATGAGGTATGCAATACATACATATCCCTTGGAAAAAAAGAAAACAATGTAATTTAATCGGCAATTTTCTCAATAATTTTGTACGAAAGCAATAGAGCAGTAAAACGGATCCCGCCAATATAAATCTATAACCTATTGAAAGAGAATATGGAACAGATACAATCTGAGAAGGAATAAGTATCCAGGATGCGCCTGCAATAAAAGTCGCTAATAATAGCAGTTGAGTATGTTTTGACAATTATATCACTCCTTAGAATTGTCATTCACCTTATGTTTTTTTTTCATTTTGTTCAAGGATATTTTCATCCAAAAAATGATATTGAAAACTAAATATTTAATACACTTCCAGAAACTGCACTGAGTCATTTTCATTTTCAAGCACCAGATTTGAATAGGCGAATGATTTACCATTCTCTGTGAGAACGAGATTCTCAAACACATGCGTTCCTGTGAGCCACACCGTTTTACCCTGTTTAAATTTTTCTTCATCGAGAAATTCAAAACAAAGAGGACCAAGGACTTCAACAGTATGAAACTCTTCTCTTTTAAAAGAACCACGATCCGTTCGAAAATATGCCGGTGCATGAAGCTTAAAAGATACCCGCTTCGGAAATGAATTATCACCCTTACGGCCATTAAATTCAATATACATGTGACTGATTATTTCGCCACACAAAGTCACATTTCGTTTTACAGATCCATCAAAGTAAATGGGTGATTTGTTGTGCTGTTCTGTGTTCTGCGGATCAATAGATCTCATGATAGACTCCATTTGTTCTTTTGAAATGCCATAGCATCTCATCATTTTAAAAATATTCAATAGTACCCGGCATCAGATTAAATCCGTTTGGATCGCGCCTGGTATTAAATAGGGCCACCTTCATCAGAAGATAGCCCTACGACTGGAATCGCGACTCTGGAGTCATAGACTGAACATATAGCATCCATGATAATCTCACGCTTCAGAGATCAATGATGGCCAGGCTGGAACCAACACCATCTTATAAATCTCGAGCTGTATTTTTTGAAATACAACAGATACTATACATCCCTCTATTTTTAATATAGCATCATTTTTAATTCATGTGTGAAAATTTTTTTTTATAATTTACATATATGGATCGTTATTTAGCAATTTTCAGACTAAATTTCTAAAAAATGGTTCAATAACGTGTTGTATAAGCTCATATTTTTATTATGCAAAGGCATTATGAAATAATAATCAATGTGAGGAATTTCGATGTCTGGTAAAACTGGAACCAATCGAGCATTATACGCCTCCAGAAAAAAATTTGGAACAATTCCAATGCCACAACCATCTCTAATTGCTTGAAAAACAGCGATTGACGAATCTACACTTAACACTGGCTTTCTGATCTGATCTGTATCAAGCTTTAGATGCCAATCTACTTGATCTGAGATAACAGTATCATTTCTAGTTGTTGACACCAGATGATGATGATCCAACTCTTCAGGTTTTTTCGGTAAACCATATTTTTCAACATATGCATGCGATGCATAAAGACCATATTCAATTCTAAAAATCTTTTTTTGGAATAGATCTTTTCTGTTTACAAGAAATGGAGATATTGCAACATCTCCGACCCATTCATCATAAGGAATATCAATACTGTGGCATTTAATATGCAGCCTTACATTGCTATGTGTCTTGAAAAAATCAGATAGATTTTTAGTAACAATATATGATGCAACGCCTGTCCAAGTATTTAATATAATATCTGAATTGTAAGTCTGTTGATCATCCAAGATAAAATTTTTACCAACTTCTTCTAGGGAAGAAATACCTTCCTTGACAGCTTGAAATAATTTAACACCTTCAGGCGTTAAGCGAATTCCACTTTTATTCCGGATCATCAAAGGGCCATTCATTTGTTTTTCGAGAATACCAACATAATTACTAACTGCTGATAGACTGATCCCGATATGCTTTGCTGCACTTTTCATAGACCCCAGCCTAACTGTATGGTAAAATGATCGTATATGCTCAAGCTGTAAACTCATATTACCTACTTTTTTAAAGGCCTATATAAAAAGATTAACACAAATCATAATTTTATTCCATATAATTTCACTAAAAGTATTGGAAAACATACAAAAACCAAAATACAACCTCTAACCCTACCTCTATCACTTTTTGCTCATGATTCGCTCTTTTCTGTGATATAGTATCTTTTTATCACTGGCAGATGAGAGAGATAAATGGCTTCAACCGACTCAAAAAACACCAAAAAATCAAAAGAAACTCATATTGATCATGAGTCAGAAGGTCTTATTGTCCAACATCTCGGCAAGTCTTACAAAAAAAGGCCTGTTCTCAACGATGTCAGCGTTCATGTCAAACGTGGTGAAGCTGTCGGCCTTCTTGGCCCAAACGGCGCAGGTAAAACCACTTGCTTCTATATCATCACCGGCCTCATTCAACCCGATAAAGGAAATATCTTCCTTGATGGTGAAAACATCACTCATTTCCCCATGTATCGCAGAGCACGCATGGGCATTGGCTACTTGCCCCAAGAATCATCCATCTTCAGGGGTCTGAATGTTGAAGACAATATCAGAGCGATTCTTCAACTCATCTCTGATGAAAAAGATGAAATCGAAGCGCGCCTAACCGAACTCATGACAGAATTCGGCATCTTACACTTGCGTCAAACACCTTCAATCGCTTTGTCCGGAGGCGAAAGACGTAGACTCGAAATTGCACGAGCCCTTGCCTCAAACCCGTCTTTCATCCTTCTTGATGAGCCTCTTGCCGGGATCGATCCTATTGCCGTTGGCGAAATTCGCTCTCTTGTCTCACACTTGCGCGACAAAGGCATCGGCGTTTTAATCACCGATCACAATGTCAGAGACACCCTTGAAATCGTTGATCGAGCTTATATCCTCCATGATGGCCTCATCCTCAAAGAAGGCAGGCCCAAAGAGATCATCAAAGATGCAAACGTCCGCAGAGTCTATCTCGGCGAACGCTTTGAGATGTGATACTGCTTCTCAAAATATAGCACACAAGTATCGTAAATCTTGAGCCTCTCACAAAGTCATGTCTTTTCTTTTATCATTCCTGCCTTCCCCTTACGCCAAGGCTTCGGAGCGACAGGTCACAGGTGTGACAAGAGAGAGACACACAAGTTCAGGATGACCTACGGTCAGTTCAGCATAACAAAAATGGAGAACTTAAAATATCATCTCAAAGGCAAATTGAGATGATTAACCTGTCGCTCTAATCCCTGTCGATCCAAAACCACCAGCACCACGTGCGCTATCGGAAAGATCTGTGACTTCTGCCCAGGTAATCCGATCATGTTTTGTCACAACCATTTGCGCAATCCGCATACCGCGTGTGATGGTAAAAGACTCGCCACCGAAATTCGCCAGAATAATTTTAATTTCGCCTCTGTAATCACTATCGATTGTCCCTGGTGAATTCAAAACCAACAATCCATTTTTAATAGCAAGACCTGAACGAGGACGAACCTGCGCTTCATGACCTATAGGTAAGGCAATCGCATATCCTGTCGGAACGAGCGTTCTTTCACCATTCTTAAGAACAATATCTTCTTCATTCGCTGCATGTAAATCAAGGCCTGCCGCTTGATCACTGCCATAAGTCGGCAATGGCAAATCTTGTGCATTTTCTAATCTTTTAATCTCAACGGTGATTGTTTGGTTCGACATAGCTATCTCCTTATCCATAAGTTTATGTTACCACATTAAACTTAACTTATGTTGAAAAATAAAGAGCTAAAAAGTAGCCGCTGGCGAGTGAGAAAGCGCTAAGGCCTGCGTACTTTAGAAAAGGGCGTGATTTTTTTTGATGAATTAACATTTGATTCTCATCCTCAAATCGTTGAAGCGTCGTTGTCACCTTATCTGCGAGTTGCGGCAAAACGGTGATGAAATCTCCAATTTCTTGAAGATGACGTTTGGCACGGTTTTTCAATTTCGAATGTTGCATCAATGACTTTTTAATCTCACCCGATGCATCTGCCCAAATATTTGCCTTTGGATCTAACTTCCGGCTAGTCGCTTCAAGGATCAGTAAGGTTTTTTGCAGCAAGAGAAGTTCTGGTTGCACTTCCATTTGGAATTCTTTCGTAATCTGAAAAAGCTGAGCTAATAATTTTGCAATCGAAATCTCTTTTAAAGACCGCTGATGAACCGTCTCGCCAATTGACCGAATGGCTTGCATAAAAAGATCTTCTGAATAGAGAGGTGAAACAATCTGACTTTTAAAATGAGCTTTGGCCACTTTGGCATAATCTCTTGTCAAAAAACCAATCAAAACATCGGCTAAAAAAGCAAGGGTCTTTGAGTCAATTCGCCCCATAATCCCAAAATCAATCAGATAAATTTCCCCTTTTGATCCAATCAATATGTTCCCTGGATGCAGATCTGCATGGAAAAAGCCAAATTCAAAAATCTGCCTAAAGAAGCCAACTGAAAGTCTCTTTAAAACATCAGCTGTGTCAATACCTCTGGCGCGCAATTCATCAACTTCGTCAATCGAAATGCCCTCAACATAATCAATTGTCAAAACGCGCTGAGAGGTTAAATCCCAATGAACAGCTGGAATTTTATATAAGGATCCATCTTTAAAATTTTCCCCAAATTCTGACAAGGCCGAGGCTTCCATCAACAAATTTGTCTCAACACGAATCATATCCTGTACAAGATCTAACGTCTCTAAAGGCTTAAAACGCTTGAAAGCAGGCTTTATAAACAATCCTATTTTCGAGAGAATTCTCAAGAATCGAACATCTTCAGCAAAACGCTTTTCAATCTCAGGCCTTAAAACTTTAATGGCAAATTTGTGACCCGCTGCATCTTCCGCAAGGTGCACTTGTGCAACTGAGGCTGCCGCAATCGCCTCTTTCTGAAAAACCGGAAAGATATCTGCTAAAGGCTGTTTCAGCTCTCTCTCAATTATCGCTCTCGCCACTTCACCTGAAAAAGCAGGCAATCGATCTTGCAGATCACTCAATATATGAGCCAAATCTTCCCCGATCAAATCTGGTCTTGTTGACAAAATTTGCCCAAGCTTGACGTAGAACGGACCCAAATCGTACAAAAGGCCGCAGAGTTCTTTTGTTTTCTGTGACTGATTTTCTGAAAACAAATAGCGATGGCGAATCAGTGCGCGTAGCAGAATCAAACTTTTATATATGAAACGAAAAAATGCCATCTTCTTAAACCTTCCAGCCTTTATGGAGAGCTGCAATCCCTTGCATATGAAGTTCGTATGATACTGAATAAAACCCAGCCCCTTCAATTAATTTTTTCAATTCATCTGCACGCGGAAATTGCCTAATGCTTTCAGCCAAATATTGGTATGACTCAGCATCGCTGGCAAAAATTTTTCCCATTAAAGGCAGTAAATGGAATGAATATTGATCATACAGCTTTTGAAGAACAGGTAACGAAAGATGACTAAATTCAAGACAGAAAAAGCGACCACCTGGTTTTAAAACACGCAAAGCCTCTTTCAAAGCTGCTTCACGGTGTGTTACATTCCGAAACCCAAAGGCAATCGTATAAAAATCAACTGAGTTTGATGGCAGGGGAATCGATTCAGCATTGCCAACAACCCATTCGACACCATTTAGAATGCCTTCATCGTAAGCACGATCGCGCCCAACCTTCAACATATTTTCATTCAAATCACAGAAAATCACTTTTGTATCAGGGTAATCACGAATAAACCGGAACCCAATATCGCCTGTCCCCCCTGCCACATCCAACAGAATGTCGCCGGCTTTAGCGCGCATCTGATTCATCAGGTTATTTTTCCAGAGCCGATGGATACCCAAAGACATAATGTCATTCATCAGATCATATTTTTTTGCAACATTATTGAAGACGCCTTTCACGCGCGCTGTTTTTTCAGCGGCTGAGACCTTTTCAAAACCAAACCAATGGTTGTCTTCTTGTTTTTCTGAGGGATTACTCTGCACCATAACGGGTCCTATTTCTTGATAAATTCACTTTACACCAAACTTCACAAAACACAGAGCAAAAACAATATTGACTTAAATCTTTTTTCCGTGATTAATATATTATGGTAAAAATTCATCATCTCAATAATAAGGATCAATAAATGACTTTTCAAATGACAAAATCCATTCGCCAATTCTCACCTTTTTTACCTAAGTCATTTCAATTCAGACCCATATCAACATGCCCTTCACTCCCTCGTTTGCGTTCTGAGACACCTTCAATTCCAACAGTGCGTCCCCTGCTCACACGCAGCTGTCAGCCATCACAAACAACCGTCAGGCCTTATGGAATAAAATTAAATGAAGATGAGCTGGATCTTATTTCACCACCAGCCTTCATCCCTAGTTTATTAACAGAGGGCAAAAAGATTTTAAGACATATCTTGGTCACTTTTGAGGCCTTCAATCAAGGAATTGGGGGACAACCTGCAAGTGCTCAGGTTTTGAAAAAATCCCTTTCTAAAGATTTTTTTAAAACCGATCTCGAGTTTTCAGAACACCTGACTCAATTTTTTGCCTCACTAGAGCCCCATAAAACAAAAGGTGAAGACTTAATTCTGGCTGTAAAAGCCTATGCTGACTGCAGAGCAAAAATGATACAGACACAGTCAACGACCTGCTTTGTATATAAAAATTCACATCTCACAATGCTCCCTCCAGAAATTACATTGCTCAAAAAACTGGATACGCTTTCTCTGGATGAAAATGCTCTAGGTACTTTTCCTTCCATTTTAGATGATTCTAGCAGATTGTTCTTCCCCTCTCTCTGCACAGTATATCTGGGTCACAATCGCCTTTCTTCGCTCGGCTCCTTTTTAAATCACTGCCCTAACCTTCTCTTTCTAGATTTACAAAACAACAACTTAACAAATCTTCCTAACACATTTTCTGGCCTCAACACTTTAAAGAGCTTAGACATCAGTCACAATGATTTTACAGCTATTCCTCCAGCATTATTCGCACTTCCTCTCACAAATTTGGTACTCAGCCATAATAAAATCGCCGAGCTTCCAAGTGCTTTTTACGACACCGTTTCTTATAGCGGCGGAACGAGTGGCTTAAAACTGTTTCAAAACCTTCTTCATCTAAACCTCAGCTACAATTCACTTGAACAATTTCTCACACACAAGGCTTTCTTCAAGCTTCAAACACTTGATCTCTCCTGTAATCGTCTTTCATCTTATCATATTACCCGTTCCGCTAATCCTCAATTGCGCTACATCAACTTAGATGCGAACCGGATTCAGAAAATTCAGATTGAACCAGTAACGCTTGGACAGGTGGGCCTTAAACGTCTGGATCTTGCTCATAATCCATTGTCAAACATCCCTCAAGATCTCCTGAAAGAAATCCCCCAAGTGTTCGTCACGCTTAAGAGGCTTCCTTCACCCTCTGATATGATTGGATGCTAAAAATGTCATTTTTAAAAGCCTCTCAGACTATCACAAAGGCTCTTCCGACTTTTACGCAAACAACTCAATTCAGATTTGTGCATCATGCAAAACCACGTCTTTTTCACGAGCTAACAAAACCCACAACATTCCTCATTCAACGATCAGTCTCGCTTCGTCCTTTCTCAACAAAGCCAGAGAATGAACAAAAAGAATCTTCTGCGCCAGATGTGTCTACAACCCTGCTTGGAACCCTTGGTGGACTAGGATACATCTACGTAACACAAAGTATTATCTCCTACTTTTTTGAGCAATAATCTTTTTTGCTTTAAACTTATCATTTAAATTCAAATATTTATAAAAAATATAATATCTTCATAAACAGTATTGACTTCCTTTTTCTTTTAGAGCATAAATACTCTCATCGTTAGCAGAGAGTTAACACGCAAAACTGGAAGGGTACAAAATGGCATTTATAAGAAATACAAACAGACTCATTTCCCCTATCAAAACCTTTCTCCCAAGAACGCCTGTGCAACATTTCCATAGCTTGAACGCAAAATCGAATCCACTCCGGAGCGCTCCTGCTGCATTCTTGCCTTTGCAACAAAGAGTAGCTGCGCCAACGGTTAGGCCCTTTTCAACGACACCAAATCTTGGCCCTGATAAAGATAACATGGCATATGTATGGGCTTTAATTGGACTTTCTGCTGTTATGACAGTGATGCCACCAATTGCTCAGTTTCTCATGCCAGATCAATCTGTGCAACCTGAACCTACTGCGCAACCGTCTCAACCAGAGACTGAAATTTTCGAAAAAACAACTGTCACAAAAATGGAAGGACAAGTTCTCACCGCCCATATGATTTGTTTAGAGATTCAAAAAAGTTATGACAATTTGTCCCTTAATCAAATCAAAGAAACTCTTTCAAGAGATTATTTTCCTGATGAAGAGAGCTTTGCAAAGCACGTCATTGACTTTGAAAAAAGCACAATAAAAGCGACGATACCTCTTGATGACTCTTTCAGGGCTTATAGAAATGCTCGACACCATATCCTTCAAGTTGCAAACAAACCATCACTATCAGATGATTTCGGAAAAAAGATTAGCCTTAACGGTCCCTGCATACCACCTGAAATTGGCTATCTAAAGGATCTTGAAGAACTTTTCTTATCTTATTCCCGCATATCAAACTTCCCGGATAGTTTAGCCCAATTAAAATCCTTACGAAAATTATCCATGTATCAAACAGGACTAGAAGATCTTCCGTCTGTTATCACAAAACTCACTGGCCTCACCTACTTAGATTTAAAGGATAATCAACTTGAGTCTCTCCCAGATGATATTGGCAATCTAACCCAGCTAAAAAAGTTATACCTATCATGCAACAAACTGACAAGGCTGCCAGAATCGTTTGGTAAACTCACCGAGCTCGAAACTTTGGAACTATGGGGTAATAAATTAACTCTTTTGCCAGAAGGAATAGGCTCTTTCTCAAAATTAAGAGATTTAGGACTAAGTCACAACCAACTTTCCACGCTTCCAGAGACGTTCAAAGACTTAAACGAGCTAGAAGAGATCAGCCTTTCAGATAATAAATTCTCGCAGGTTCCAGACTCCATTCTCAGTCTGCCAAACCTCGCAAATCTAAAAATGAACGAGAATCAAATCACCCAAATCCCCCCTGCCATCGGAAACCTCAATGATTTGAAATACCTCAATTTATCTCGTAATCAAATTGCTGAAATCCCTGCCGAAATTTTCAAATTGACTCAATTGACAGATCTCATTCTGAGCCATAACAAAATTACCTCCTTACCAGAAGATATTGGAAAGCTTCAAGAAATAGGTGAGCTTAATCTCAGCTCTAACAAACTGACGTCGCTCCCTGCCACTATAGGCAATATGACAGAACTTGTTTTCCTTTACTTGGGAAATAATCAGCTCACCGTGCTCCCTCAAGAAATCGGCAATCTAAGGAATTTATATAGGCTACACCTTGAGAATAACAGTCTTAAAACAGTGCCAGCATCAATTATAAACTTACGCTTATCAGAGCTAAATCTAGCAGATAATCATCTAGATTCCCTCCCCCTTGAGATGGCAAAAAGACTAGAAAGTGACCCTTGGAAAAGGACAACACTCAATCTCCATGGGTTCCCTGCAAAAGGTCAATGGGAAACATTGAGCGATGAGCAAAAGCAACTCCTCCTACGTCTCAAAACATTCCATGATGAGGGTACAGGACAGTATTATCTTAGCTATAGCAGCATTCCTAAACAAACTGCAGATCAAAAGCAAACCGCACAATAAAGAGATACAGAATGACATTTATAAAGAATACTCAAAGAGTCATACCTGCATTTTTAACCCTTTTACCAAAACTGCCAAAACAAACCTTTCATCATTTAACACCAAGAAC
>JAGPBS010000061.1 GCA_018063245.1 Alphaproteobacteria bacterium
TAAGCATGCGCAAAACTGAGGAACTCACATCGTGCGGAATCGCTAACTTTTCTAATTGAGAGGACAATAATTCCTTTAAACATAGTGCATCTTCTTGACTCAAAGTTTCAAAGGCCTGATGTGAGGCACTCACATTGACCTCACGCGCATGAGGGAAAAGTGTAAGCGCATCAAGCATCTGCTTTAAGGTGAGATCATTCGAAAATGAAATTTTTTCCATCCCAGAAAATTTCTCAGTAAAGATTAAATGCCCGGGACGAAAGTGATTCATTAAAGGAAAATGCGCAAAATAGACAGTCATTTTTTTCAATGACTTCATCTGGTCCAAAATTTGTATAAAGGGCCGAATGTCCGTTCCCTCATAATACAGATTCAAACTCGTAGCACTTTGATAAAACTGGAATGTCTCTGAGACATCTTCAGCATTTTTTATATGAGCAATCAATTCGTCTTGCTCAGTATCAAAATAAAAAGAACCTTTCCTATGTGGCCCTAAAGCAAATCGAACAAAAGCATCAGCACACGGGACATCAGCATACTCCCGTAAAACGGACAAAACCCATTTCTTCTTTTCCACATCTGCATGACACAGTCTTTGATACAGATCCTGCACAGGAACCTGAAATAAAACTTGACTGAGTAATTGTTGATTCTCAGTAAAATTGTGAACGCGTGGACGAACTCCAATATCAGAAGTAAAGTCGCAAGAAAGCCGAGATGAGTTCTCCGTTGAACCCGTGGGTATGGCAAAATGAGTTTTTGTAATTTGCTTCATATAAATACCTTCGTCTAAAATTGAATATCATCATCACAACAATCCATGATATGGCGAACTTAACCAATAGCATAGGCCTTGTCAAACAAATTGACTAAAATTACCTTCATTTACCATTCAACAAAAAAGCTAAACAGTGAGCACTTCGTAGTGAGGGGTTTTTCGCTGACAGCGACAAACATGCAATGCATAAATAAAACAAAGTGGAGTACTAATAAACCAAGCATAGCCAAAGTGATCTGATACAGACTGCAAAAATTGAGACCAAACATATTTATCATTCACAACCGTCGTTTGCCACATATATTTCCCACCCATATTTGTGGTAACTGTATGGATTTTATAATCAAAATCCTCCTCAAGCTGATCTCCAATCGTAGAGAGGGCAAACCATAGCACTAGCAATAGAAATGGTAATGCACAGGCTGTCTTACTCGAACAATTCACTGCCTTTTGCAAGAATGTCATACGCACAACAGGGGCTCCAAGCGCTCTGACCAAAACACCATGTCGACGTGCCTCTTTTGCCAATTTTTTGAGGTTTTCTCTAGACATCTCATCATTTCTTGAACAAAAGCCAAGCCGAGGCCTAAAATAATCTAAATAATCAATCACATAAAAATCACAACAAACACACCTTACAGTGGGCTTCACAAAATGAATCTCTTTGAGCCCTGGTTTTGTAACAAACTTCATAAGATCATCTATATGAAAATGATTCAGTGTTGCTTTTAAAACAAGAACCTGCAATTGAGGCATGAACCTCTCTATTTGGTTTAATGGTGGTAGTTTCAAATTTGCTGGATAGTCTAAGCGCTTCACTGGCAAAACCTTGTGCCGTTTCAAGGTCCTCAAAAACGTATTTACCTCCAATAAGCCCGCATATGACTTGATACGAAGCTCATACATTGGATCGATTTTTCTTGCCAAATCATAAAAACCGCGACAGGTTGCTTTCAAAGCTGCACGATCCTGAAGGGGTAAATATCGCAACACATTTTCTGACTCTTCATCTGCAAAAGGCCATTTCTCTAATGAACTGCGTCTTACGATTTGTATATCCTGAATGATTGGTAAACATATAAAGTGATCACTGCTCTTAAGCATCCCCATTGAAGCAGGATATAAATCTAAACGATCTTCACCTCTTCCAACATAGGGCCTCACTCCATCAATTAACGGGACTAGCTCAGACATTGTATTACCCTCCTAGCATTGTCATCGGATCGAAAGCCTTTGTCCCTTTTCTCAATTCAAAATGCAATTGTGGATTCCGAACAGCACCCGTTGAGCCAACAGTCCCAACCACTTGTCCTTTTGTGATCTGATCCCCTCGTTTCACCTGAATGCCATCCAAATGGCCATAGGCTGAAATATAGCCATTACCATGCTTGATCAGCAACAAATTTCCAAATCCCTTGAGTTCATTACCGACATAAGCAACAACACCATTTTCAGCTGATTGCACAGGAGCCCCTTTTGGTGCCGCAATATTAATGCCATCATTATGAAGACCTTCTGACTTTGGTCCATAAAGCGATACAACTTTGCCTTTGAGTGGCCACATGAACTTTCCGTTTGAAAGTGCTGGCGGCTGATAACTTGCCACTTGCACAGGCTCCTTTTTTACAGCCTTTTCCTGCGGCGCTGCTGCCGTCATTTCCGTTTTCCTTGAATCCGTCTCTGGTTTACGAGATGTCTCTACATACTTCATCATCTTTTGAGGTTTAGGATTTGGCTCAAGTTCTGGTGCTGGATGGACATTCGAGCTCAAATGAACAGCTTTATTCTGACGATCCGCCGATAATTTCAGAGCCTGTCCATTTGAGAGAGCATAAGGCTCCTTCAATCTATTTAAAGCAACAATCTCTTGTTGAGACAGATTAAAAGTACGAGAAATGGAATAAAGCGTATCGCCTTCCTGAACAACATAGCTATTCACATGAGGCATTTTGAGTTTTTGGCCAATCTCAAGCTCATAAGGAGCCTTCAAACCATTCGCATCAATCAGATCTCTCAGTGCAATATTGTACCTTTTTGAAACAGCAAAAAGCGTATCACCTGCCTGAACTTCGATATTTGTTGGAACAGCAACTTCTGTATACTTAGGCTTTGTGAGTCCATAATGATGAACTGTTGCAGGCTGAGATTTCTCACCCCCACATGCTTGCAGCAATAACAGAGAAAGAAAAATAGGCAGAGTCACAATCTTATTTATTTTCAGCATTTTATCTTGCAGCCTTCTTCTTTTTATCCTTATGGCTTAAACAACCATGATCAACTCTAATTTTCAAATATTGGTTTTAATTTTTCAAGCATTTTCATTTCTGTCATATTTAAAGAAATCGGAGTAATCGAGATAGCGCCTCCAAAAACTTGACCCACGTCAGTATCTTGCGAGGTATCGCCTTCAAGACGTAAAGCCCCAATCCAGAAGTAAGGACGACCACGCGGATCTAACCTTTCCGTCAAATTATCGCCATATTTTCTCTTTCCATGGCGCACGACTTTAATCCCCTTTACCTCACGACTCGGCACCCCTGGAAAATTCACATTCATCAACACATTTTCTGGCCATTTGAGATTCACAAGACGTTGAATAATATCTGGCGCCCATTCCTGTGCTGTTTCCCAATGAATCTTATCACGCATCCCATTCAGATGCTGAGATAGAGCAATTGATGGAACACCAAGAAGCGTTGCTTCCATCGCAGCTGCAATGGTTCCAGAATAAGTCACATCCTCACCAAGGTTACTTCCCGCATTCACGCCGGACAAAACCAGCGTTGGCGGCGTGTCCTTCATGAGATAATTGATCGAGAAAAGAACGCAGTCAGTTGGTGTGCCTTCAACTGCGAACACTTTCTCATCAATCTTCCGATATCTGAGTGGCGTTGTCAGACTTAAAGAGTGACTTGCGCCCGATTGTTCAATCTCAGGCGCTACAACCCATACATCATCACAGAGCGATTTTGCGATTTTAATCAAAACCTGCAAGCCAGGCGCATGAATGCCATCATCATTTGTAATCAGGATACGTGCATTCTTTAAATCGACAGGCTTATCAAACATCTTTTTCAATCCTTTTCAGACCGCCCATATAAGGCTGAATTGCCTCTGGCAGCAAAATGGATCCATCTGGCTGTACGTAATTTTCAAGAATCGCAACAAGTGTACGACCAACAGCAAGACCTGATCCATTTAAAGTATGAACAAAGTTCGTGTTCTTTTCACCTGAATTTTTAAAACGCGTTTTCATCCGTCTTGCCTGGAAGTCTCCAAAGTGAGAGCAGCTAGAAATTTCACGATATTTCTTTTGCCCAGGCAGCCAAACCTCAAGATCATAAGTCTTTTTAGCCCCAAAACCAATATCACCAGCACAAAGCATAACGGTTCTGAATGGCAAGCCAAGCCTCCTCAAGATTTCTCTTGCATTTTCAGTCATGCGCTCATGCTCTGCAAGGGCTTGATCTGGTCTTGTAATACTGACCATCTCGACTTTCCAGAATTGATGCTGACGAATCATCCCCTTGGTATCTTTACCCGCTGCTCCTGCTTCTGCTCTAAAGCAAGGCGTGAGCGCCGTTAATCTTAAAGGCAGTTCTTCACCAGACAAAATTTCATCACGGACAAGATTGGTCACGGGTACTTCGGCTGTTGGAATCAGCCAATAATCATTGGTTGTTTTGAACTGATCTTCACGGAACTTTGGCAATTGACCGGTCCCAAACATGCAGTGATCCCTCACTAAAATTGGCACAGAAACTTCTGTGTAGCCAAATTCATTGGTTTGCAGATCGAGCATGAATTGCCCCAAAGCGCGCTCAAGCTTCGCAAGAGCTCCGCGCATCACCATAAAACGTGAGCCTGATAATTTTGCTGCCAAATCAGGCTGCATTAGACCAAGGGCAATACCGATATCATCATGATCTTTGGCATGAGCAAGCTCTTTAGGCTCTCCCCAACGATCAATTTCGACATTATCATTTTCATCTTTCCCATCAGGAATATCTTCAGCTGGCGTATTGGGAACCTCCAATAAAAGCTGCTCAAGCTCAGTTGACACTTGTGCCTGGTCTTTTTCTAGAAGGAACATTGTTTCTTTCAAAACATTGACCTTTTCCATCATGGCATCAGCTTCAGTATGCTTTTGCTCTTTTTTCAAAAGACCGATTTGTTGTGAGAACGAGTTTCTGTCTTGCTGAATCTGTTGTAAATCCGTCGTAATTTTACGATTTTTTTCATCGAGCGACAGAATCGTATCGAGGGAAATTGCAGTTCCTCGACGGTAAAGCATTTTTTCGACAGTCTCTTTTTCCAATCGGATTTTTTGTAAATCAAGCATAGTGCACCATATTCATTCTTTGTTATCAGGACTTTTGTCCTTTAAAAATCATAACAGAATTAAATGAAAATACAATCACTTCTGATGCACGAATGCCTGCAACTGCCCTCTTTTAAAAATCAACACACTTTCCTTTTTTTTCCCAATCACCAAACCTTGTTGGCTCTGGCCCTTTCCGGCCATTGAGTTCAAGGACTACGCCATCTGTTTTTAATTTTTCTGCAAAGGCTATTGCGTCATCTTCTGTTTGATCGGCCTGATCATTAGGCAAGTTTTTGGATGGTATCTTGTGCTCCATGGCCATGTTCCTCTTTATTATTGGTCTTTTTATCAAAAACGATTCTTTTCTTCGGGAATGTAATGGCAATTGTTGTGCCTTCATTTTCTTTACTTTTAATATCTAACTTTCCTTGATGTAAGTCAACCAAAGACATCACAATAGGAATACCAAGACCAACCCCTTCATTTTTCTCTGAAAACTTATTTTTAACCTGACCGAATGGTGTCAAAGCAAGCTTAATATTTTCCTTTGACATGCCAATACCTGTGTCCCTCACAAAAATTTGAGGCAGCCCTTTAGTCGTCATCAGCGCCCCAACAGTGACAACACCGTCATCTGGGGTAAATTTAATTGCATTTGTTAAAAGATTCGCCAAAATCTGTTTTAAAGCGAGCTCTTCAGCCCATAGATTAGGGAAATCTGCAGGAACGTCAACAACAAGTGAAATATTCTTTGTACGTGCACGTGCTTGCAATAAGCGCACACAAGAATCAATCACTTTTACCATATTGATCGTACTCTCTTGCAAAACCTTTTTACCTGCTTCAAGCCGAGACATATCAAGAATATCGTTAATAAGCGCTAGCAAGAGCCTTCCGCTTTCATAAATGTCATTCGAATATTCAACATATTCCCCCTGAGGGATTGCACCGAATATCTGATCTTTGATAATTTCAGAAAAGCCAATAATTGCGTTCAAAGGCGTTCTAAGCTCATGGCTCATATTCGCAAGAAACTCAGATTTTGATCTATTCGCAAGCTCTGCCTGCTCTTTGGCCACGATCAGATTTTGTTCTGTCTCTTTACGATCAGTGATGTTTTCAATTTTACCTTCTATGTAAATGAGTTTCTGAGACGGAATTTCAACTTTACGTGCTGTTTCAGAGATCCAAATTTTTTGACCATTTTTCATCTTCACTTCAGCTTCAAAACCAATGACAGATCCTTTTTTCAAAATTCGTTTCAGGAAATCGGCTCTTACATTTTCTGAAACATAAACATCTGTATCAATAGAATGAATGGCAGCAATCAGCTCTTGAGGAGAATCATATCCAAGCATTTTTGCCATCGACATATTCGAGTTGATCAAAACGCCATCAAATGTTGCTTGATATGTACCTTCAACCGCATTTTCATACATCTCACGATATTTTCTCTCACTTTGACGCAAAGCAGCAGAAATTTGATCTCTTTCTTGAATTCGCTTATTCAACTCAAAGTTTGATTTTTCTAAAGAATCCGCTAATTTATGAACCTCTGCCTCTCGTTGATGTTGAATATAAAGATACGCAGATACAAACAAAGTCGACGCAAGAGAGGCAATCAATACAAAGTAAGGAGCCAATAGAGAAAGCGGCGATGATGAAACACTAATATCATTTAAGTGCAAAATATACTCCCTGCCCTTAAAATAAAAATTACGAATGAAGTAATATTTATTTTTGAACAGAGAAAAGATATTATCCTGCGCCAAAATCGCTGAAAGAATAGGCACATCCCCTTTATCTGGGGACATAATTTCAAAACGAGCTGAAACAGCTTTTTCAAAATTTCGAATCAAATAATTCGGTAACCTATTAATTCCGGTTGCTATCAGCAAATAATAAGTCTTTTGAGAATCAAGTAAACTTTTATCCTTTAACGCAATCGGCACAATCGAGATCATTTCTCCTTGCAAAACAGGATCTTGCTGAGATGTGAGACGAAGATCGTCATGATTATTAACCATTTCATCAGCAACAACCAATAACTCATAAAGATGAGATTGTGCATCGGGTAAAGATGAAACATCAAGCGCTTTCAAAGACCCGCCAGCAGGTTTTTCTAAAAACAAAATCTGATCAATCTTTAAAAAATCTGGAATGAAGTTATCACGTATGCCAACCAAAGGCTTTTGATGTAAAAGAATATTTTTTTCAACTTGAACATGAAACAAAGCTGTCAACTGATCAAACGTTTCAAAATACTCGAAAATATCATCTTCGATTTTACTAACTTGTTCACTTGCAAATTTTTGCTCTTTAATCATTGTTTCTCGATAGATCAGAGAAAAAATAATGAATGTAATCACCAAACCAAGGTACAAAGACACCCAGTAAGGCGTTGCCATTTTTTCTTTTTGTTGTTCTGCAATGAGCGACATCTTATTTCCAGACTGATCAAAAGAGCACGATATCTATTTATTATAAAATAATCATCCATTATGAAATATTAAAATTCTGCAAGTGTCGCTTTTTTGTCAAAAAAAATCACTCAAAAAATTGAAACATTGAAAATATCTAGCAAGTTTGGTAAATCCTTGTTAAAGAATTAGAGATATAACTAAATTAATGTCAAGAAACCAAATGGACCAAATGATAGCTATTTGCCACAGATTTTCAAAATCACTGACAAAAACAGTGTCTGCTGCTGTTGTCATGCTTTTTGTCATCTTTTTAATCTCCTGCCAACAAAATAGCAGCATTGCAGAACAAAGATCCCCAGATTCTCACGCGAAATCACCTACAATCAATCGACAAGTCGCAGATGGGTTAGACACCCCAGATGAATCAAAAAAAGCTGAAGCCCATACAATACAAACGCAAATTTCAAACCTCAATAACACAGATGGCATTGCTATTCGCAAAGAGCTTGAAAAAGAAGGTGTTCCGATTATTGCCGTTATCGGTAGCGGAAAATTTTTCAAACTCAGTACAATTGGAGACGTCAAAGGTCCAGGCAATTCAATTGACAAAATCTATTTGAATTTCGAAAATGCTGATGTGCCTGCGATTACAAGAATGGTCATTGGCGAAATTCTAGGGCTTGAATTCGACATTGACCCAGATATCAAAAACACGATTACCTTTAAAACCAAGGTGCCAATTTCCAGACAAGCTCTCTTGGGTGAATTCCAGAATGTTTTAGCAGATAATAATATCTCTCTTCTCGAGATTAATCGCCGTATTTACATTATGTCAGAAGCAAAACGCTATTCTGATAACACACCGCGCCTGCATGGGACACAAAAAATCGGTGATAAGTCAGTATTACCAATTCAACTGAAATATATTTCTGCAACTCAAATTGCAAATCTACTCCAGTCTGTCTCAACAGGTGAAGCTAAAATTCAGGCTGATACAACTCGAAATATCATTATTGTATCAGGAACACCTCAAGACATTCTCACCGTTCATGAAATGATCAAAATGTTTGACGTTGATTGGCTTGCTGGCATGTCATTCGCTCTCTTCCCGCTCTCAGTTGCTGATGCGGGGACAGTGATCTTCGAACTTGAAAAAATCTTTGAACAGCAAGACTCTGCTCTGACTAATGTGTTTAAATTTATTCCCCTTGAAAGACTCAATGCGATTTTAGTGATCAGCAAACAGCCCCTCTATTTTGAACGTATTGCTCAATGGATCAAACGCCTTGATATGGGTGAAAAACAAATTGGTTATGGCCTTCATGTGTACTATTTGACCAACACCAAATCAAGTACCGTTGCAAGTATGCTTCAAGAGCTTTTTGCTGATGGCGGCATTGGCATTTCCAATAAAGCGCCTGAGCCACCAAAACAAACACGTTCTGGCCCACGCATCTCAAATTCAAATTCAGAATCAAAAGGCCGTCAAAATGATGATCAACGTGACGATTATTATGATCAAAAATCACACTCAAATGTTGCCTCTGTGAATACAGGCAACGTGAAAATCATCCCTGATGAAGAAAACAATGCACTCATCATTAAATCATCTGCAACTGATTATCGTATGATTGAAGCTGCCATCAAAAGACTCGACTTGCCGCCTCTGCAAGTGATGATTGAAGCCACAATTGCTGAGGTCTCGCTCACAAATGAACTTCAATATGGTATCAATGCCTTTTTTGACAAAGAACATTTTACAGGCAATATGAATGGCAGTGGCGTTGCGTCTAAAACGGCAACAGCTCTGATTGACAAAGGCTTTAAGTTCATTTTCAAAAATCAAGACATTATGGCGACACTCAAAATGTTGAAAGAGAAAACAGATGTAAAAGTTCTGTCATCTCCTTATGCCATGGTCCACAATAACAAAACAGTTGATATGAAGGTTGGTAAACAAGTTCCTGTTATTTCAACCGAAACAACAAGCAATGCAGCAGCCGATGCACCAACCGTCACCAATATTGATTTCAGAGACACGGGTATTATGCTCACCGTTACACCGCGCGTCAGCAATGACGGCAAAGTGACTCTTGATATTATTCAAGAAAAAACAGAAGCTGATAATGCCGGCAACTCAAACAATTCAAATGAGGCACGCCTCACTCCTGCTTTTACAGACCAAAAACTCAATACGATCGTCACAGTTCAATCTGGGAACACAATTGCACTGGGCGGCCTTATTTCAGATACGGCTGAAGAAGGACGTTCTGGCGTACCTCTCCTCATGGATATCCCAATCCTTGGCCGCATCTTTAGCACAAACACCTCAACGGGTACACGTAAAGAGCTCCTCATTCTGGTGACACCTCGCATTATTAAAAATGACGATGATGCGCTTTTGATCACAGATGAGTTCAGAGAAAGACTCCAACTCGCTGAAAAAATTACCTTTAAAGGACACAAATTGTTTCCTCAAAAATTATCAGCGGAAGATCAACGCAAGCTCCAAAATGAGATGGACGAAATCACAAAAAAATATTTCGACAATGCTGCCAATAGACAGAAAATAGACGCACAATTTGATATTGCACCTTCTGCTTACGAAGGATCCTCATATAAAGGCCAAGCACCTCAAAACAATCAAGACAATTGGGGCGCAACTGATGATGAGCCAGCCCCTGAAATTTCTTCATCTACCATTCATTCTCAGCCTCGCACGCAAGCTCAAGAACCTGTTTCACTCTTGAATAATAAAGCAACTAACCAATCACCGGAGCCTCAACCTGCCCCTTCACAACAGAATCGCGTTTTCATTCAAACTTATGACGATCGTGATCTGGCTGAAGAAGAATGGATTCGTCTCTCACGCAAGTTTGCAAATAAACTTGATTTCTCTAAGATTCAAGTCTTAGACGATAATGTCACAGGCAAATCATACCGCCTACAAAGTGACGATATGGACCCACAGATTGCAGATCGCTTTTGCAATGCCATGCGTGAAAGTGGTGAAGAATGTACAATTCTAAAAGCGGCAGCCCCTGCTCGCTAGTCTATAGAACCAAAAAAATATAACTCATGTGCTTCAAAATGAAGAAACACTTGATTTATTTTAATTTTATGCTATAATACGTTAATTTTAAAGCTATTATCACGCTGTAACTATTATTTTTATTAGGAATATTCAAATGTCAGATTTACAATTAACCATTACCAATTCACCTTTAAACGCTCAGGATCCAATTGAGCAAACAGATGCCAAAATCAATAGTAGGACTATTGAACAAGACAACACAAACCCTGCCAAAAGAATAAGGCTTGAAGCTGATGACGCTTGGGAATATGCTCTTGATAATCCTATTACAGAGCGTGAATCCTCTAACCAAGAAGTTGTACAATTTATTATTGATTTACAAAGCACAGCCCGCAACCCTGAAGCAAAAGGAAGGCTCATTGTTCAATTTCCAGCCGATATTTTAACGCAGCTCTTTACTTATCTAGATGTAAAGACCATTGGATCACTGCTCTCACTATGTCAATTTGGCAATACATTTATAAAAAATATTTTCTTCACTCGAGCCAATTTTGTTAGCAACTATTTATATGGACTTCCTTTTGTCACAATGAACAAACTCTCTCAGTCCCTCACCCTCACATTGTTAGATGCCTCTCTAGAGTCATTAAAACAACATGCTTTTGTGGCAGCAGCACAAGCTATTCTCGATACCATCTATACTGGCCTTCAAACAACGGACAAGAAACTGACAATGGAACAGATCCGTGAGTGCCTTGATGCAGGCTACTTTAAAGATGATGAAGAAAGCTTTATGAGACATGTTCTCACGTTTGATCACCCGATGTATCAAAGAGAAGGGAAAAATATCGTCCAACGATTTTCTGATTATCATGATTATCTTCTAGACCTACCAAATCAGACTGACGAGGACAATACAGAGAGCGCAAGACGATATGGTGATTCATCAACCTATACTGATGACATGTACTTCTTTCCGCTTAGACTTATTCACAATCCTGAAAAAATTGAACAGCTCGTATTTTGCGATATGGGGCTTGTCACCCTACCTCCTCAGATTGCAGACTGTGTGAATTTACAAGAACTCCATGTTGAACAAGTGAATTGCTTGCCTTCTGAAATTGGACAATTGACATCTTTAAAATCTCTCACATTCCAATATCACAATCTAAGGTCTTTACCAGATTCAATTGTAAACCTCACAAAACTGACCCATCTACAATTTGAAGCGGATAATCTACAAGACCTGATTCCTTTTGAGTCTCTAACGCCTGCCCAAAAGGAATGGCTATGGACTCTCAAAGAAAATGGTTGCACCATTGAACTGATGGATGTCCCTCCCCGTGACTAAAGGTTGACATAGAGTGACCTTTGGACCTTTTTTTGTCACCATCACCCCTTTTGTCACACCTGCGAAGGTGTCCAGGAAATCTCTCGATTAAATCCGCTCTAACATTCTGATAAGATGGATTCCTGCATTCGTGTACAGACCGGAGACATGGGTAACGAATGTGCGGGGACATAGGTAACACTTTTTCGATTATAACTTAGAGTATAAATTTACGGGAGTGTATTTTTCCATCTGATCTAAATCTATTGCTCCAA
>JAGPBS010000062.1 GCA_018063245.1 Alphaproteobacteria bacterium
TCTTTCACTTCGATAACTCCTTTTGCTAACCACGGCATTTTAGATCTCCCATTTTTGCCGTAAAGTTTATCAATTTTCGTTACCTATGTCCCCGCACATTCGTTACCTATGTCTCCGGTCTGTACACTTTCGCAGGGATGATAAAGGAGTATGCAAAGATGATAGTTTAGGGGATATCGTAAAGAAGATGCGATAATAAATTCAGCATGACATGCTGTGAGTAGTTCTCTCAATTTCGTCACTCAGAGCCCTCCTTCAGGAGGGCGTGGAGTCTCTGCAATGTAACAAATAAGTACAGTATTGTGGACAGGTTGCAGAGATTCCACACCACCTCTTAAGGAGGTGGCTCTGAATGACGCTTCTCTAAATCTATAAATCATTTCTGATGACGTTTTATCCGTCACATACCATTAAGCTAACTCTCAAATTTCCAATAAAACATAAAATTTTATGCATATTATCTCTAATATGGTATAATGAGGGATCGGTTATAAATGAGGGAGAGAAAAATGGCAGGAGACATTGGTAAGGCTGGTATCAGACCACAAGAAACAATTTTAGATGAGAATAGTCCTATTGCTGCATTTGGAGAAAAAAGGCTCGTAGTTGTTGCAGCGCAAGATCTTCCTCCAGCAAGGTTTACAGGTGTTGGATCCATAGAAACTCATATTAAAACATTTGAAGAGTTGAGTGTCACCTCTTTAGAGGATCTGACGAGTGTTGATAAAGCAGATGTCCAAAGTCGATTAAATAGTCTTAAACAGATTGAGCCTGATTTAGATTCGACACAGCAGTCACTGTTACGTACGATTGTGAATCATCTTCAATTTGCTTTGGATACAAATTCTTCAGCACAGAGATTTATGTTAGGTCAAGCGAAAAAGGAGTTAGAAAAACTTCAGAGCAGCCTTGAAAGTCAAACGGATAAACCTCTTGATAATGAATCTCCAAAATCACGTACACCTGGGTTTGTAAGGCAGTTTGTTAATTTTTTAGTTGGATTGCTTTCTCGACCAGAAAAACCTGTGATGGAGGCCCAAAAACCAGAACCAGCGCCTGTGCCTGTTATTGTGCAAGAGTCTGTGGTTAAAACTTCACAAGTTTTAAGCACATCAAGTCCTGAATTTTCAAAAGGCAAGCAGGCCATTGCTGATAAGTTAAATCATGCGATTAATGCGTTGCCAAAAGATCTTCAAGGCGTTTCATATCATGAGGCGACAGAAGCGGCGTACGAACAAACATATCAGGATCTAAAACAAGAGTTAGAACAGTTTAGAAAGAGCTATAGACTGGATGTGCCTAAACAAGAAGATGATGATCATCTTCTTGCTGCTGAATATAATAAATTGAGAAGCTATCAAGAAAAGATAACACAGAGGGTAGATGCTCTCAAGGGACAGAAGTCTGTTGACCCAAAAGTTGTCTCTCCGGAAGATGCTGCTGCAGATGATGAATTTAGAAAAGCTGCGGAACAAGCAAAACGTCAGGGCTTTAAGGGGCAGGTACCAAAGTAGGCTTGTGATCTTAACCACAAAGTCATATACACATCGCCCTCTATTTTTCTCTTGCATTATCACAGGCGTCCATATATGACGGCGGTGGAGGGGTACGTCTTCAATGATCAAATTTATGCACTGTAGTTTGCCAAATGCGTCACTCAGAGGGCCTTCTTGGCCGCCAAGCACGCAGTGCGAGGGGGCAGGGCCCGTGGAGTCTCAGGGATTTAACAATTGAGTGCAGCTTTTTGTTGAAATTGCGCAGAGATTCCACGCCACCTTAAGGAGGTGGCTCTGAATGACCCCTCTTTATATCAAAAATCATAGTTGATGACGATTTAGGCGTGATAGAGGTGACTCTCAAATCCGCTCTTTCAAAAATTCATGGATATCTTTAGGTGCATATCTCTTCTTCGCATCTTTTGCTTGAAACTCTGTCATTAACCTTTGACACATATCCTCTGAGCATTTTTTGAATTGCGCCTCGAACTCTTCTTTTAAAGACAGTTGATTCTGCTCATCACGACGTTTTGTGAAATAACCATTCTCTTTAATATAGGCCTCAAATTCATTGATTCTTTTAACTAAATCATCAAATCCATCTTTTGTTTCCAAAGACAATAAACAAATCGGAACACTCCAGCCGTTTGCACGCTTTGATAAAAGCGCAAAGGATGATTTTAAATTCTTGTGTAATCTTTTGGCTGTGCTTTTTTGCTCGGCTTCAACCTTGTTAATGACAACGAAATCGGCAACCTCAAAAATGCCACGCTTTAAAGCCTGAATATCATCACCACTTTCAGGAAGCATTAGGTATAAAAAAACATCAACCATATGGCTGAGTTCAATCTCAGATTGTCCAACGCCAACAGTTTCAATTAAAATGCGGTCATAGCCAGCCGCTTCACAGAGTAGAATCACATCGCGCATACGCTGTGTGACGCCTCCTAAATGGCCTGAGGCAGGAGATGGACGCACAAAAGCCTGAGGGTGATTCGCAAGATCTGTCATGCGAATCTTATCGCCAAGAATTGCGCCTTTGTCATGAACGGAGCTCGGGTCAATTGCCAACACAGCAACGCGGTGACCTTCATTGGTAAGCTGCATGCCATATTGTTCAATAAAGGATGATTTTCCAACACCAGGCAATCCTGAAATGCCGATTCGAAGAGATTCTTTTGTTTTGGCTGAGATCATTTCCATCAGGTCAAGAGAGAGGAGATAGTCTTCATCTGTCTTTGATTCAAGCAATGTAATGGCCTGAGAAAGCGCCCTACGGTCTCCCTTGATGATTTGTTCTGCCCAGTCTTTAATTTTTTGTGCCATTGTTTTTCAGTGTAATAAAGTCAGAATTTCCTTGGCCGCTTTTTGTAAATCGGAGCCGGGGCCAAAGACGGATTTAACACCATGTTCTTTTAAAAAGGGAATGTCTTGAGGAGGGATAACACCGCCACAAACAACGATAATGTCTGAGGCTTTTTCAGCCTTTAGCATTTGCATGAGTGGCGGAATGAGAGTCTTATGAGCCGCAGCTAAAGTTGAGATGCCAATGATGTGAACGTCATTGTCAATCGCTTGTCTTGCGACTTCTTCAGGAGACTGAAACAGACCCCCAAGATCAACATCAAAGCCCATATCAGCAAAGGCTGAAGCCACAACTTTTGAGCCGCGATCATGACCATCTTGCCCAATTTTTGCAACCAAGATACGGGGACGACGGCCGTGCTTAGCTATAAATGAATCAATGTCTTTTTTAATATCCATGAATTGTTGCTCCTTTTGAAAGGCTCCGTATTAAACACCAGACATAGCGCTCATTTTCGGTTGAAAGCGTGTGAATGTCTTTTCAAGAGCAGCTGTCACTTCACCAAGCGTTGCCCGCAATCTCATTGCCTCAACCGCAAGAGCAAGAAGGTTTTGTGAAGAATCTGAGGCTGCTGCCTCTAATTGATTCAAGGCTTCTGTTACTTTTTTCTGATCTCTTTTTGCTTTTAATAATGTGAGATTTTCAATTTGAGCTGCTTTGAGCTTGCTATTGTCGATACTTAAAACCTCAACCATCTTCTCATCTTTAAGAGGATGCAGATTCACGCCCACGATTTTATCGTCTTTGCGCTCAAAGCGAATTTGCTTTTCAAGCGCTGCTTCTTCAATTTGAACACGGACCCACCCATCTTCAATCGCTGCAACCATGCCGCCGGACTCTTCAACATCATGGATTAATTTTCTTGCCTCTGAGATGAGTTGATCCGTTAAGGCTTCAACATAATAAGAGCCGCCAAGAGGATCAACAACAGAGGTTACATGAGTCTCTTCAGCAAGGATCAATTGTGTGTTCCGAGCAATACGGGCGGAAAAATCTGTTGGCAAGCCAAGGGCTTCATCAAAAGAATTGGTGTGTAGAGATTGTGTTCCCCCTAAAACAGCAGCAAGTGCCTCATAGGCAGTTCTGATAACATTGTTGTAAGGATCTTGTGCTTGGAGCGAAACGCCAGAGGTTTGACAATGAGTGCGCAACATGAGTGATTTATCATCTCGTGGTGAGAAGTGCTCTTTCATCAGCTCTGCCCAAAGCTGGCGTGCAGCTCTGAGTTTGGCTGCCTCCATAAAGATATTCATGCCAATGCCAAAAAAGAAAGAAAGACGCGGTGCAAAATCATCAACATTGAGTCCTGCTTTAATGGCGGTTCTGACATATTCAAGTCCATTGGCCAGTGTGAAAGCGAGTTCCTGTACTGCTGTTGCACCGGCTTCATGCATGTGATAGCCAGAGATTGAAATGGGGTTGAATTTGGGCATTTCTTTGGCGCAGTAGGCGATAATATCTGAAACAATTCGTAATGAGGCTTTGGGCGGATAAATATAGGTATTGCGGACTAAAAATTCTTTGAGAATATCATTCTGGATGGTGCCCTGTAGATCTTGGCTTTTGGCGCCTTGCTCTTCCGCTGCAACAATAAAGGAAGCCAAAATTGGCAGAACAGCGCCGTTCATGGTCATGGAAACTGAAATGTCATTTAAGGGGATACTATCAAAAAGCCGTTTCATATCCTCGACAGAATCAATGGCAACACCGGCCATGCCAACATCACCATAGGCACGCGGATGATCACTGTCGTACCCTCTGTGCGTTGGAAGATCAAAAGCAACGGACAGGCCCTTTTGTCCTGCCGCTAAATTGCGTTTGTAAAAAGCATTTGATTCTTCAGCCGATGAAAAGCCAGCATATTGACGAATTGTCCAGGGACGGTTCGTGTACATGGTTGCTTTGACACCACGGCGAAATGGAAAAGAGCCTGGAATATGCCCATCAGATTGATCAGCGAAATAGACAGGTGAAAGTTTAAACCCTTCAGCAATGGGTTTTGAAAGATCATCCGTTTGTTTCTTTGGGCCCAATTCGATTTGAGCAATGGATCGCCATTTGGCGATGAGGGGGGAAAGAGCATCTGTTTCTTTGTCTTGTTGATTTTTTGTCACATTATTCTCTCATTGTTACCAGGTAAAAGTCGGCAATACATAGCGAGGCCAAAGGTCATATTTTTCGCATAGGCCGATGACGAGTCCTTCTTCAGGCATCTGTCCCCAATCGATTTTAAGATCTTCAGAATGAACGCCGCCGCTGATGAGGGCAACATCAATATCTGCATGAAATCCGCCTTTAACATCTGTTTCAAATGAATCACCGACCATCAGCATTCTATCGCGTTCAATATCAGGAAAGAACTCATGAATGGCATCATAAATGATTGTATAGGGCTTGCCAAAATATTGAACCCGCTGCTTTAAGGTTGAATAGTGTTGGGCTAAAAGTCCTGCACATATGACACGCTTGCCTGCATTCATGACATACTTATCTGGGTTTGCACAAATCATAGGTAGATTGTAAGAAGCGCAAAGGGCAAGCTCATCTTGATAATCAGTAAGACTGTGTGAGAAATCGCGTGTTCCGCAAGTAAGGACAAAGTCAGCATCTTTCGGGTGCTCAACTTGTGTTAATGGCAAGCTTGAAAAGAGAGAGACATGACGGTCAGCGCCAATAAAGTAAAAACGATCACCCGGGAAATAGGTCTGCCGTTCTTCTGATTGCAAGAAATCGTGTGTAAATTGACCTGATGTCATAATGTGATCAAAATGGTCTCTGGTGAGTCCATTCTTTTTAAGATCAGCTTCAATGTCTGTTGCAAGGCGAGGGGCATTCGACAATAGGCAAATGATTTTAGAGGCTTGTTTAAGCTTTGTAAGGCACTCGAGCACGCCAGGGTATAATCCTCCTCCATCATAGAGAACACCCCATAAATCAAGGATATAAACGTCGTAGTCATTAATTGTTTCACTCATCGAGTGCGTCATGGCAATCGATTCAGGGAATCTGTTGAGTTGGTAGTTCATCATTGTAAGCTTTCTTTATCAAACCGTCTGTAATTGAGAGAAGGTTCACCAAAAAAGTAGCCCTGGCCGAATTCAATGCCAAGTTCATTTGCATCAACAAGCTCTTCTTCAGTTTCAACATGTTCAGCAATAATTTTTGCACCGTTTTGATGAATTGCTGTTTTCAGTTGATGCCATTTTTGATGATCCGGATCGGTTTTTATCATGGCACGTAATTCGGTGATTTTCAACTTCACATATTGAAAATTCAACTCTTTCAGAGATTTTACATCAAATTTTTCAACAGGCACCTGATCGAGCGCAAATTTAAAACCCAATTGTTCCATTTTTTTGAGTAATGGAACGAGTGTTTCCTTCGTCTCAATAAAGTCTTGATAGGCAATTTCAAAAAAGAGGCGCTCGCCAATCGATTTATTAATAGCCAAAAATTCAATGAATTGATCCATAAAGTTCCGGTCCATAAAGGTGTGGCGAGACATGTTTACGAAAAAGCTAAGACTTGGATCTGTTTTTTTATGTTTAAGGATCTGGATGCCTCTGAATAAAAGATAATTATCGAGAACAGAAACGAGTCTATGCTCTTCACAAATTTTAATATATTCAGCGGGTTTTAAGAGTTTTCCATCTGCAGCAGTCAGGCGTGAGAATAATTCATACGATACGCGCTTACGATGAGGTAACTTAACCAACGGTTGTAAGTACATATCAATTCTATTTTCTTTAACAGCCTCACGAATCATGACAATTTTTTCTTGAGCGCGTTCAGCCTCAGCCGTTTTTCCGCCAGCTCTATTTTGATTTGGGATGTCATTGACGGTCAGGATTGCTTCTTTAACACGCGTAAAGATGCGATCTCTTAAGTAATCTATAATGTTTGCTTCTTTTAACAACTTTTCCTCCACGTCGATTTCTATGTCGTTTTTTACATCATAATCAAAAATCGTTTCAAATTGCTCAGCTATTTTTCTAATTTTTTGCGGATCAAGTTCAGAAAAGCGATTGACAAATATACGACTCATAATGGCAAGCTTTTCATACTTTTTCCGAAAGTGCCTCTCTCTACGTCTAAACAGAATAAAGCTATGGATAAAGAGGGCTAGAAACAAGAAGGAAGAGGTGAGGGATATCTTTAGATTATCAGCTAGATCAGGCTGTAGATAACCAATAATTTCGAAAAGAGAAATCGAAAAAAGAGGGTATAAAAGGATACCAAGTAACAGATGGTGAAAAGGTTTCATGAGTTATTCCTAAGAACGTCATGATAACCTTAACACACAAAAGATAAATAAATGATTATGAGGCTAGCTGTTATATGTTTTAAGATCGAGCTGTTGTTCACTTTTATCGACAACAATTGTAATTGCAGCATCGCCCGTAATGTTCACAACGGTTCTGAACATGTCTAAAATACGATCGACACCTAGAATAACAGCAATGCCTTCAATTGGGATTCCAACAGAAGAGAGAACCATTCCCATGAAAATGATTGAGCCACTTGGGATTCCTGCTGCGCCGATAGAGCCTAGAGTGCAGTTGAACATCAAAATGCAATAATCTGTTGCGGTGAGGTGAATGCCATACATTTGCGCGAAGAAAACTGAAGCAATTCCTAGATAAATTGCTGTTCCAACCATGTTAACACAGGCGCCGAGAGGCATCATGAAGTTGCTCGTACTTGGTGAGACGCCCATTTTCTCTTGAAGTTCACGCATAGCTGTTGTCAGTGTTGCTTTTGTACTGCTTGTGGAAAAAGCCATAATCTGTGTTGGAAGCATCTTGCGATAAAATGGCAAAGGAGAGATTCGGGCAAAGAGTATCATCAGTAGGCCAAAAATTAAATATTGGAAGAAGCAAGCGGCAATAACAAGTCCAACTAGTTTTATGAGGCTTAAAATCACATCATAACCAGTTGTGCCAACAAGCGATGCGATAAAGCCAAATACGGCTAATGGTGCAAAACGCACAAGCCATTCAATCATCTTAAAGGTAACATGAGCCATCTCTTGGTTGATTTCTTTGACGCGTGTTGTCTTCCAATGAATGTTGTTCATGACAACGCCCGTAAAGATCGCAAAAATAACAATTTGAATGTAGTTATCTTCAGCAATTGCATTCACGATATTCGCAGGAATCAGGTTGAATAAAAAATCTTGTATTGTCATGATTGTGCTTGATGTAAAGTCCATATCAGATGTATCAATGACGGGCTTAGGAACTCCAACACCAGGTTGAAAAATATTGGCCAAGATTAAGCCAAATGCAACAGCGATAACCGATGTGAGGATATAAGCCGCAGATCCTTTTAAAGCAATCCCTTTGAAGTGATGTGAGGCCGTAAGGCTTGTAATACCAGAAATGAGAGCGAAAAAAATCAGAGGAGAGACAACCATTTTAATCAGACGAATAAAGATAGTCCCAAAAATTTTCAAAAATTCAGCGTCTTGCTCGAAGATAGCGCCAACGATAATACCTAGGAGAAGGCCAACAAGAACTTGCTGCCACATATTAAGTCCTAAAATACGCCATTCTTTGGCAATCGGTTCTTTTGAGACTTCCTCCATTTGTGAGGAGTCTTGTGTTGTCGTTTTTAAATTCATTAAGCCATTCCTTTTTAATTCAGCTATTTAAGGGGTGGATATATTTTTTAATTAATCCTTCATCATGTACAATTTTATACCATAAGCTATAACAGAGATGATTGTCAAAAGAACAATAATAATTTGTAAATTTGTGACAGCAGAATAACTTGATTCTGCAGTTTTTTCAGATAGATAGCCTATTTGTAAAAGGATAAACATCCAGAGCAATCCACCGATAGATGTATAAATAACAAACGATTTAAATTTAAAACGGGCTATACCAGCCACAAATCCGATGTAATGACGGATACCAATGAGAAGGCGCCCGATAAAAACAGAAAAGGCGCCGTATTTTGCAAAAAAAGCTTCTGTTTTTTCAAGGAAATCATGTTTGATAAAGACGTATTTACCGTATTTTTCAAGGAGTGTACGTCCGAAGCGATAGCCTATCCAATAGTTAATGATCGAGCCTACAACAACGCCGGCGGTAGATGAAACCAAGACTCCCCAATAATTTAATTCGCCCTGCGCAGCTAAAATACCTGCGGGGATCATTGTGAGTTCTGCTGGCATAGGTACAAAGGTACTTTCAATCATTGTTGTTAGAAAAATGCCTGGATAACTCCAAGAGTCAACCAAATTTAACCACGAATCTACCAAATATAACAATGTATCCATCTATACAAACAACCTATCTCGTGCCAAAATGAAAAAAAACTTTTAGAAGGGCAAAAGGCCATTTTAAAAGTTTAGAGCGTAAACATGATTGAGCCTAGCACAGGCTTCTGCAAATCTCAAGCTAAACTGATGTGCCAAACAAGAAATCCTGCCAGATGGCAGGATTTCTAATGATTAAGAGCTTTTGATCTTATTTTCTTCTTAAGAATGCTACTGATACAAGCCCTAAGAAGAGGAGTGATGCAAGAGCTGGCTCAGGTGTCGGATTAGGTTGTTCACATGTTTCTGTTTCACATGCCGCTCTTTGAAGAGGAGGATCCACAAATGTTGCATAAAGTGTGTTTCCAATGATTTGGTAGCCAATTGTGTAACCAGGATACTGTAGTGTTGTGTTGAAGTTATTCACAAAGGCGAGCAGATCACCTGTTATAGAGGACCCTGTGATCAATGGAAGAAGATAGAGAGGACCATTAACTGTTATATCTTGATAGCTGAGAGATGTGATGCTCTGGAAATCTGTGAGCTGGAAGATAAGGTTCAGTGTAACGCCTGTGAGATCCCACGCTGAGTTTCCGATAATTTGGTCATAAGCACTTGTGCTCCAAATATCTAAGCTAATGGTTCCACCGTTATTTGTGATGATGCCATCGTTAAATGTCATGGTTTCTGGAGCTGGTGTTGTGCCGTTATTATCTGTACCGATTTGTCCAGTATTAGTCATGTCGCCATTGAAGGTGCTGCCATCCCCGCCATATGTACCTGTGTTTGTGAAAATGCCTTCACTGTCAAAAGTACCGCCGGTGTTATCAATTTTACCTTCGTTTTTGAATGTTGAGTCGGCTGTGACTGTTGTTGTGCCGTTGTTATTGTAAGTGCCGCTATTGGTGTTGTTACTGCCGCCAGAGGCTACAACAGATCCGCCTGAATTGTTATTGAATGTGCCGCCAGCATTGTTTGCAAAGCTGCCGCCATTGTTTAAGAATGATCCGCCACTATGGTTTGTGAATGAACCATTGTTCGCAAAATGACTGCTCGGTTTATTTGAGAAAACGCCATAGTTTTTGAATGATCCTGTCATAGCGTTTTTAAATGTCCCACTATTATTGACAGTACTACCTAATAGATTTGTTGTTTCTGCTTGGTTTGTCACATCAGAAATGGTGGAAATATTGACTGTTCCAGTATTGATTGTGTCTGTTGTGACTGTTGCTGGTAAAAGCTCTGTATAATCGCAACTGTTAAATCCGCAGACTGTTGATTGTGAAATAACAGGTGGAATAAGGATGCCGATCAATAAAATCATCCATGTTTTTCTTGATTTTAGATGCTTATCAAAAAACGTATGACCAGCCGCATTTTGTTTTTCTATATTATCCATTTTATGACTCCGATTTTATTTTTCTATTTATTAAAACCTTATTTTTCTCAACTTATATACATTGTATCATATAAATTTAAAATTTTAAATAAAATTTTTTATTTTTTTAGAAAAAGACGAAAGGGTCAATGATTATTTTGCTTTCAGCTGATGTTGATATTGCCAAGTTAAATAGAGTAGATATATTTGAGCGGATCTTGACAAATTGTCTAGGAATTGCTATATTGTGCATATAGCTTAAAAGCTTTAGATAGTTACCAATAACACGGGCTCACGTGTTGTGTGGTTTTTTTGTTTTGTGAGTGAGGTAAAAATGAGTTTACAAAAATTTCCAATGACATCAAAAGGTTTTGATCGTTTAAGAGAAGAGCTCGATCATTTGAAGAAAGTTGAAAGACCTGCTGTCATTAAAGCTATATCAGAGGCCCGTGATCATGGGGACTTGTCTGAAAATGCTGAGTATCATGCTGCAAGAGAGCGTCAAAGCTTTATTGAAGGGCGTGTGAATGAATTAGAATTTAAAATTTCCTGTGCTGATGTGATTGAAATTGGATCTTTAACAGGCAATCGTGTGGTCTTTGGCGCCACTGTTAAATTGGTTGATGAAGATACAGACGAAGAAATCATTTATCAAATCGTTGGTGAAGAAGAAAGCAGCATTAAAGATGGCTTGCTTTCATGTAATGCACCTATTGCACGTGCCATGATTGGTAAAGAAATTGGCGATACTTTTGAAGTAAGTACGCCTAAAGGAACAAAATATTACGAGATTCTCAAAGTTTCTTTTGAGAATTGATGGCTCTCGTAATAATTTCTAAATCTGTTACCCAAATAATGAGTATGTAGAACGATGATTATCGTTGATGACCTTTACAACTTTATGTGTCAAGGTGTAAAGTTTTGAGAAGTGGTCTTTCAAATTTCAATACTGTTCAGTTAAATTCTCTTGTCACACCCGCAGAAGTGTACAGACCGGAGACATAGGTAACGAATGTGCGGGGACATAGGTAACGAAAATTGATAAACTTTACGGCAAAAATGGGAGATCTAAAATGCCGTGGTTAGCAAAAGGAGTTATCGAAGTGAGAGA
>JAGPBS010000063.1 GCA_018063245.1 Alphaproteobacteria bacterium
ATATTTACCTATATGAGAAGGCAGAGGGTCCTTTTGACAGCTATTGCCGTACGGTATTTAATTTGCTCGAAAAAGAAGTTTTTATGAGTGATCTTAGCCATCAAAAAACAATACGGCATGAGCTGAGACAAGTTCGTCGGATTTTAATTCAGGCAGCAGATATTCCAACACAGTTTATTTTTGATCGCCCCGTATATGAATTGTCAAACTCTTTAGAGATCAGGGGTCTATCGCAGTTTCATGACATTAGCTTATTGACCAGAGTGCTGATTGAGAAATTTAAGTCTCTTGGGACGCTTAATTTGCCAATGCGACAACAGATTTTAATGTTGATATATGCACGGTATCCACTGCTTAAAATTCCGGCACGTGTTTATAGTTTGGATATTATTCTTGAGAGCGCTAAGTTAGAGCAAGATTGTCTCAAAAAAAAGATGCAAGAAATGGTGCAGGCTGAGACAGCGAGAGCATTTCCGCCATATGAGAGTCGCATAACGCTGAGCAAAGATCTTGCTGACCTGCAGATGATTTATCGTGGTATGATTCCTTTAGTAGAAGCAATTAGTTACAACAGAGCTGTTCTTTATGATGCGAATGATGAACAAGGCCTCGATTTAAAGAATTTCTTTCAAGGAGGAGGCAAGCCAGTTGCTTATGCAGGTGTTGGTAGTTCTGTGAATTTTGAAAATAGATTAAAGCACTTGATGCTCGAGCATTTAACAGAAGGTGATCTTTTCTTAGATATTGGATGCGGTGTAGGGGCGCAAAGCTATGCTTTGTTACAACGCGGTGCAAAAGTTGTGATGAATGACATGGATGCCTGTTCGCTTTTGAAATTTATGGAATCGGTTGAAGATATGAGGAAAAAGATGGGGCCTCCCTTCGATTTTACTCATGCTTTTTTGAGCTATGGTTCTTTTTTTGAGATTGCTCATCATTACAAAGATCAAAGTTTTGATGGGATATTGTGTAATCATGTTCTGCATTATATGACTCCAGATATGATTCAATCGATGTTTAAAGAGATGTATCGGCTTCTTAAGCCTGGGGGACATATTTATGTTTCTACCTTAACGCCCTATCACCCTTCTTTCAGGTATGTTACTCATAAATTGCTTACTGCCCAGAAAGAGCAAAGTCTTTGGCCGGGAGAGATTAAAAATAGTGATGAGGAATGGATTCATGACATTGGCGTTGATCCGTCATACAATCCCATGCGCATTTTTCCGCCCTATATGCATCCGCAATATACAAAAATATTGGATCGCGAAGCCAAAAAAGTCCAGTTTAAAGTGATTGAGTCTGGCTATTTTGGCTTTCCGGCGGATAGTTTACTCATTGAAGGTGATCCAAGAGGGGTTTTGTTTAAGAAGCTTCTGATGGAAGGAGAGGTTGGAGAAACTGTTTTATCATTGTATCGTAAGGATAAAAGTATCGCTTATCTGGTTGCAACCCGAAAATAAAGCTTGACTTCTGGGGCTGGGCGCGGTAAATATTAATATATCTCCATTCAGAGATTTCTCCCCCCCTTTAGAGACTGTATGACATTCTGTGTTGCATTTCCACTTTTCGTGATCAATCATCTCTCTAGAAATTCCCCCTGATCTACTACATTCACTTGACTTAAGGACACAATCAATGCATTTGAAAGAATTAAAGCATAAATCACCTGCTGAACTATTGGCTTATGCTGAAGAATTACAAATTGAAAACGCAAGCAATTTGCGCAAACAAGATATGATGTTTGCCATTTTAAAAAGGCTTGCCCAAAATGGCGTGACCATTTACGGCTCGGGTGTTGCTGAAATATTACAAGATGGTTTCGGATTTTTAAGATCGCCTGAGTCTAACTATTTGCCAGGTCCGGATGATATTTATATTTCTCCACAGCAAGTGCGTAAATATGGCTTTAGAACGGGTGATACAATTGATGGTCAAATTAAAGCACCTAAAGATGGTGAGAAGTATTTTGCTCTTTCTGTTGTCGAAAAAATTAACTTTGAAGATCCTGAGAAAATTCGTCATCGCATCAACTTTGATAACCTAACGCCTTTATTCCCAGACAAAAAATTGAGTCTTGAGTCTGATGATCCGACCAAAAAGAACTTCACATCACGCATTATTGATTTAATTTGTCCGATTGGTAAAGGGCAGCGTGCCTTGATTGTTGCACCGCCGCGGACAGGTAAAACCATTATGCTTCAGTCAGTTGCCAATGCGATTGCGCACAATCATCCTGAGGCTTATTTGATCGTTCTGTTGATTGATGAGCGTCCAGAAGAAGTAACAGACATGGCGCGTTCCGTTAAGGGCGAGGTTGTGAGTTCCACTTTTGATGAGCCCGCATCACGACATGTTCAAGTTGCAGAAATGGTGATTGAAAAAGCGAAAAGATTGGTTGAGGGTAAAAAAGATGTGATTATTTTGCTTGATTCGATCACGCGTTTGGCACGTGCTTACAACACGATTTCTCCGAGTTCAGGGAAAGTTTTGACAGGTGGTGTGGATGCCAATGCGCTTCAGCGCCCAAAAAGATTCTTTGGTGCAGCCAGAAATATTGAAGAAGGCGGCTCACTCACTATTATTGCAACAGCCCTTGTCGACACGGGTAGCCGGATGGATGAGGTTATCTTTGAAGAGTTTAAAGGAACGGGTAATAGTGAAATTATTCTTGACCGTAAAGTTTCTGACAAGCGTATTTTCCCAGCGATTGATGTTGGAAAATCCGGTACAAGAAAAGAGGAGCTTTTGGTTGATAAAGGAACTCATTCCAAAATGTGGGTCTTGCGTCGTATTTTAATGCCGATGGGTGCATCAGATGCCATTGAATTCCTGCTTGATAAGTTAAAACCAACCAAATCAAACAGAGATTTCTTCGACAGCATGAACCAGTAGTTTGAGAGTTAAAAAAAACCGCTCTTTCGAGCGGTTTTTTTTGTTTGTGTTGCTGTCTAGGTATCGCAATCACAGCGCCCGCAACAAGAACAGGAACAAAGTTATTCTCTGCTGCATTGCCTGCAGCATTGATTGCTGTATTCACATCTCGGCCAGTGAAAAGAGCTGCAACAGCTGTGCTGACCTTTTACTTCAATCTGATTCAGATTGAAGTAAAGAATCCTAGCATCTTTTAACTCTGTTGATATCTATGCTATTTTTATCACCTCAATCTTTCCAACACCTGAATCAACTCTTGACACAGTGCTTTGTGTTGTTCTGATTCTCTACCAATTACGAACAAAATTGTTTCAAGAGTTAGATAGCTGGCTTTCATATTTTTTCTTAAGCAAGTTAACGTCTCCTGTGAGTTTAAAATTCTAACAAATATTATCATTATTTGTTCAGGAGCTTGCTTATAAAGCTCATCTAGGTGAGTCAATAAATAAGGTAAATAAAAATCGATGCCATAATATTCAATAGCGTGAATGACGCCATCAATCACTTCAGGGTAATCTGACTCATCCTTAAGAAGATGAAATAAAACTTCCAGATGATCTGGGTTTTTTAACAGAACGAGGCTATCAAGAGCTTTATTAAAAGCCACAATCTGCTCATAATTTATAAATTCTTGATTTTCTTTAAGGCTGCGTATTAACACGTCCTCTTTAATTTCGACCATCTTTCACTCCAAACAAATTCGGGTATTTTTCTTTATTTTTATTGATAACCTGTTTTAGACTATCATGAATTTCAGGTGTATACACCCCTTCATCTCTATAAATCAAACGCATATCTCTAACATCTCTCGCAAGGGCTTCCCTCGGTGTTTCATCAAGTTTTGCTGGGCGTCCATAAGTTCGAGTTAAACGATGTCTTCCACCAATTCCTGGTGTTGGTTCTTGGACCATCATTGAGATGCCATCAGGTTTCTTTACACCATGATGCTCCATAAATCGAGCCGAAGGTATATGATGAGCACTCAAATCATCACCAGGTTTTGCAGACATTTTCAGCTCTTTATATGTGCCAACCTTACCTTCATTTGGTAATAATTTTGACGGGTGCTTCCTTAATTCATTTTTATTTACCTCAGACTTCACCCTAAGATCAATATTTTTACCAGTATTTTCAGCTTGCTGAGCAGTTGTGCCTTCTGCATGCTGAACAAGTCTGTCACCAGCATTTTGAAGGCCTTTGCCTATTTTAGAATTGGCTATCGCCTGACCAGCTTTGGAATTAGCAGCCGTCCGCGCACTTAAGCTTGCACCTTGTTTTGCAGCGGCGACTGCATCAGCAAAGCCTGCGCTACCTTGAGCAGCACGAGAAATCGCACGAGCACCTGAAGCTCCTTTAATCACTGCCTTTCCAGCTTGAGCAACCTTTCCAGCACCGCCAGCGGCATTCAATGGATCTGCGACAAGCTCAAGAGCAAGCGCTCCCCCAAATCCTGCAGTGACTGCAACATGCGGATTACCCGTTACATTAAGAGCTAGTTTTTGAGTAGCGTTCCGAGTCTTTCCGCCCCACTTAGCAGACGCTCTATCTTTTATATCGCCAGCTATCTTAAAGTATTCAGCACCAGGGGCTAGATTTCTAAAGTCTTCTGGGTTTTTTATATGGCCTGAATAGGCTGCTGCAATACCAAAAAACTAAGACTTAAAAATCAAGCTTTATGAAAGGGAAAGTTTTTTTGAACCGCTCAACAACGTGAGGATATTGCTCAAGACGTTTGAGAGCGGTTTTTTTTGTAATAGGAATTGCATCTTCATCCAAATCTGGCCTTCTTCGAAATGCTATACCCCAAAATACTTCTGACTCTTTGTCCGTAAGACCATCATCTGGCAATATATTAGGAAACTTATCTCGCATAATTTGATATATATCACTGGATATTTTAACATCGCTAAGATCAAAAAAATAAGTTGGTAGATTTTGATGTCTTTCAATCATTAAGTATACCCATGTAATAAATTCATCAATTGTGATAGAACCTCGGCGTATTGCTAAAACTACATATGCAAATTCATTATCGTATACACAATTTTCATAACTCATTTCACTTTTACTCCATTTTTTATAATGCCAACACTTCCAGTATGTTCAGTATCAGCATGAGTTTTTTTCTCAATCAACTGCATCCTTCTTGCTTGTTGATCATGATGCCAAGTGAAACCGTCGATCTGAGCCTTTCCTGATTTAATATCTTTAAGTTGTTGCTCGCTAAATTTATAAGCAGGAATTCGACCAGCTTCAATATCAGCTCTTAATTGTCTTGTAGCTGCTCTCATATGAGATGCTCTATTTTTATTTTGAAAATCATTTAACTTAAGGATTGTTTCATATTTAATTCCAGCAGAAGTAGTATCAAACATCGGATTACCACGCATATCATACACGACATTAGATACGGGATTTCGTTGTCCGGCATATTTCATACCGGCTGAACCTTCAAGAGCTAGTGTTGTCGATTTGACGCTCCCCGCCCCATAAACAGCCTCTAAATCATGCCTCATCGCAAATGGGTCAAATGGTTTCTGAACCAATTCATCAGATAATGAAGCTCTAGATTCAACTGGTTTAACCTTGCGATCTGCAAGCTTCTTCTGAACGGATTGACCAACTTTATTCGTACCATTCTGAGCGACTCTTGGACTCGAATTGCTCTCTACATTTTTTACCCTAGGACTCATGTCTTTGGCAACAGATTTTTCACTGATACCAGCTGCGGCTTCTCTTACGCCAGAAACACCCTCGCGTGCAAGATTACCCATCTCTGCACCTCGAACAGCGGCGCCAACTTTACTCGTGCTTGAACCAACTCCCGCACCAGCATAAGCGAGTTCTCCGCCTCTGGTCATCGTTCCAGCGGTCTGAACCATGTTCTTTGTAAATACGGCTGCTTTCTCAATGCCATTTGCGATTGCAACGCCGCCTTGAACTGTGGCTCTACCAGCACTTGATAGGCCTCCTGTTCCAACTAAGACAACGATGTCCGGTAAAAAATCACCTGCAGCACGGCCATTGGCAATGGCTCTGTCACTGCCCATTCCGAGGAAGGCGCCTATAACTTCTCCTGTTGAGCGTCCTGTCCATTTCAAAGCACTCCAGCCAACACTTGCTGCGTCCTTTGCAACCTTCACGGCACCTGAACCCAAAGCAAGGTTGCGGTACTCAGCACTCTCTTCATAGTTTCCAAGCAGAACTGAGCCAAAATCGTTCATATAATCAAAACGATCTTGACGTTTGAGTCTTTCCCAGTCTTGGCGTGTGAGGCCGGCATTCGGATCGATCAGAACATCATTCGTCCGGGCGTGGATCTCTTGACTTGCTTGTGCGACGGCTTTTGCTTCCTTAACAAGCCACTCCAGGCTTTTACCAGCAGCATAACGCGCTGATGTTCCAAGAGAATCATCACCAGCTTCATAAGCAAGCTTTGCACCAGCTATTCGCTTTAACTCGAAGTCCTTACGGTAGTATCTTGAAGTAATCTAGATTTTATTTATAAGATGGCTCATAAGAACTAAACTTTTCGATCCATCCTTCTTCTGTGTATAACTCACCTGATAATCCATCACTAATATCTCTTAAGCTGACATAATTTTTTTCATCATCAGTGTATCGAATTAAATCATATTCTTCGTGCTGTTCGATCATCCAGAGTACATAATCAATTGTTGTATCCAATGTATCTAGAACAACCTCATTCATAGTCAAAAGAACCTCTGGATCTAACTTTGATAATTTTTCGTACAAAGATATTCCAGTTTTAGATTTAATTTTGCCTGCTTGAGTTTTCAAAAAATCTCTCATGACTTTATCACGTACAAAATGAATATAAATCTCACCAAACTGATCAAGAATCAATCCTTTATCCACAATTAACCACCTTTCTTTTTACTTACCATTCCAGGGTATATTTACTGGAGACCTAACTCCCTGCGATCTTAAATCTTGCAAAGATTTTGCTACAATTGAACGTGCTTTTTCTCTAGGAACACCAACCTCTACAAGAGATTCAACTGCTATTTTTGTATGTTCAGCTAAAGTATTTGGTCTTCCTGACATCGTTAGCTCTCTGAATTTTCTACGTTGTACTTACGTAATCGAGTTATGTTTTATGTCTAGGCTATCCATCATTTCCTCACTCATTGAAAACCCTTTTTTCGGATCATAGTTAACATGCCCCTCAAAAGCCTTTTTCGAATGAACGTGATGCCCTTTTACCTTACTGTAAGGCCCCATCATATCTAATTCTTCTTGAGATAATGGGCTTTTATTCACCTTAGGTTTTACCCGAAGATCTATCGGTTCTGCAAGAGCGTTTTTTCTAGTTGATGAACGGCAGCCTGTTCAGCTTTTACCAGGCCAACTTTTTGAAGACCTTCTGTGACTGACTCAAGAGCTGAACGACCATACTTTACAACTGCCGCCTCTTCAACAGCCCCTTTCAAGGCGCCTGTCTTCTGAATTATCTTCTGACCAGCTTTACTCTCAACAACTTTTTCAACAACGCTAACTGCGACTGTGTGAGCACTATTAAGCAGAGCTTTCGAGGGTTCAATTGTCTTACTTGAAACTGATGTCGTAACTTTCTGTAAGGCAGGATATTCAAGACGAGCGGCCTCAAAGGCTAAAACCGCACTCGGATATACTTTACCTGCAACTTTAAATGTAGCACCTCCAACAACCGTAATCACGCCTTCTAAAATCAAAACGTCTGCTGCAGCTTCTGGTCCACCCTCCTTGTAAGCCGTGCCAACCTCATAAGCTGTTAAAGCCAGACCCCCAAGTAACAATGCCCCCTTCACCCAATTGTTAGCTGTCGCATTTTGAGCTGTTTGAACTGACATATCCACATCTTGTCCTGTAAGTAAACTGACACCCGAGGAACTCAACTCGCTCAAATGCTGAACCATCTCAATTTTATGTGATAAAATTTGTTGATACTCAGCTCTATCGAATGGTCTACCTTCCCGATCTGCTTTAGATTGGGCTTCTTGTAAAGCTTCCTCGGCTATATTCTGTCCTAGAGCCTCTGCTGTCATCTCTGAAGCGACTGATCCTATTGCCCCTCCAATCACCCCTTTTTTACCCTCTAAAATATATCCTGCTGTCCCTCCCACAACTCCATGAGCTATTTTATGGGTAACATAATCAATATGCTTATCTTGTTTGGATCCAGCTTCTTCAGATAAAGAGGCTTCTTCAGGATTGCCATGGTACATCTCCCCAATCTCCTGTGCTGCAAGACCAGCGCCAAAGTCAACAAAGCCTCCGATCGCATTTCGCTGCACAGCATTTCCGAAGTCATCACCATAGATGACTGTTTCAGCAACTGTTTGCGCTCCTCTTTGAACAGCAACATTTTGCATGCGAGCGCCCACACTATCCGTGCTCGCTGGAATATCAAGCGCTCCTCCAACACCATGTGTAAGCCCTGCAGTTGCAACAGCAACAGCGAGACTGCGCATTTGCTCTTTGCTGGCAAGCTCAGCAAATACCTTGCCAAAATCCCCCTTATTGTTTACAAGACTCACAGAGGCTGTACTCACAAGACTCATAAAGGCAGCTTTTGACATTGCTCCCATGAGGCCTGCCATCGCTGTGCTCATTCCCGCACTGCTAGCCGCACCTGCAACACCAGCTGAAACCGCACTGCCTGCACCTGCTGTTGCAATCGCAACGGCAAGTGCAATAATTGCAGCGCCGCCTGGCGTTAAGCCACTTTGTTTGTGATTCCAATGTTTGTGAAACTCTTGTTGCAAATGAACTTGAACAACAGGATCTTTTGCGAGCTCCGCAAGCCAAGCTGTATCTGGATTTTGAGAGAGAGTAGAATTCTAGCGTTTTGATTCCATGAAGATAATCAGCTCTTCGCATTCAGCATCATACATTTTGGAGCGGGCTTTAAGAAGCTCAATGCCTTTGAGCATAGCTTCTTCTTGATCAGGCTTGTAAGTTTCTCTTAATCTTTTGAGCTCAATGGGACTAAAGAGAGTGATCATTGATCGTCGAACTGACTCAAGACTCTTTTCATCTCCAGCCTCATACATAAATTTTATAAATTCGCCAGGTGTTCTCATCTTTGGATAAATAGAATTTGCCGGCCGAAATTCAACACCTTTACATTTTTTCAATTTTGTAGCCAGAGAGGGGTGGATGATTTCGCGTTGTGTCCCATAGAGATATGCAAGCTGAAATGGATCTATGCCTTCTTTTTTAAAAACCAATCGCTTGATTTCAAACCAATCATGCTCTAGGGCTTCTTCATCTCTGTAGAACAAATCTGATTTGTCGCGATCAATACAATCAATCTTATTTAAAAGATTGATGGCATAATAATCATGATTTTCAAATTTCTGTATATTCTTATCAGAATTTCTAATAATAACCGAGAAAGCCTGAAACTCATCCGGACAATTTTCTTTTAAGACATTGACAACTCTTTGATGAACAATTAGAGGTATTAAATCGTTTCCTGCCAAAAAGTCATATTTTGTAAATTCATTTGGTTGTGCTTTAATTCCGAAAATAATGTCATATTTTTTTTCTTCAATCTTTTTTCTTAAACATAAATTGTCAAGATCAAAGCTTTTCGGAGGTTCAAATCCATAATAATCCAAACTATATTTACGTCCAGGCCCACCTCTCACAAAAATAAAGAGAGGATCATTCATTTCTATCAGGGTTTTGCTCATTTTTATTCCTTCATTTTATTATTTTTAATCCGAGAGTCTTTGCATCATCCACTCATCACGCAGATCTTGAGCTTCCGGTCTAAAGTGCTTATTAAGTGGGATCTTTCCTTCACGTAAGAGAGCTCTTTGAGGTGTGACAATTTGCTTTTGAATTTCTTGAATCGTTTTTTCATTCGACCATCCATGCAATATTTTTTGCTCTTTGATAGCATCCAATGATTTTTGAATTCCTCTTTCTACCTCTACAACATGACGACCTTGATGAAATGATCTGTTGGTATTTAGTAGAGAATCACCTTTAACTGTTGGTAAAAACATTTTGTTTGACCTCTGTTGAATATCATAACCAATTGACTTCAAAAATTTATCATTTTCCAAAGTCTGGGGAATAATATGATGAACTTGTGTTCCTTCAACAATTCGGCTACCATCCTTTGCACGACTGATTTTAGCTGTGCCAGTTGGCTTCACTCTCAGATCAATATTCTTACCAGTATTCTCAGCTTGATGCAAAGCTTCTTTACCGCCCCTACTTACACCCCAATCTTGAAGCTTTTTCCCCGCGCCTTTAACAAGGCTAGAATCTGTAACACGCGCTGTTATATTCTGAACCTTGCTGCTTGCAGCATCAACAAGTTCTCCGCCGGCTTTGACGGCAGCTTGGCCAATCTTACTCCGAAGCATTTTTGTCGCTTGATTCTTCACAAAGCCAGCTGCTGCTTTACGCATCGGTGCTGGGATCAATTTTTCACCAGGAATCACTGCCATCCCCACTAAAATACTGCTTTCTATCGCAGCTTCTGTGTCACCTTTTTGATAAGCGTCTAAAGCTTCATAAGCCTCATGAGCAGTGTCATAAACATTATAAGCCTCATAGGCAAGAACCAATCCCGCACCAATCAAAGGCAACACATTATTCTCTGCTGAATTGCCCGCAACATGGGTTGCAAAATTCACATCTTGACCCGCACTTAAAGCCACAAGGCCAGCGCCCAGTTTTGCATATTGAACTGAGTTTTCCTTGGCATTTGCAATATAAGCTTCTGCCTCAGCTGGGCTCATACCACCTTTTTCAAGTTCTTGCTCAAAAGTTTTCTGATAATGTTTTCCAAACTCTTCAGTTAAAATCTCACCAAGTGGTGCTGCAATCGCACCAGTTAAAATATCTTCTCCTGTAACCCCTGCTACCGTTGCACCTAGAACGACATGAGCAAGCTTATGGGTGACGTAATTGAGCTCAAACTCTCCTTGTAGAGGCGTATCTGAACCAGATGCAGCTGCTGTATCGAGTGAATTTGCCATATCATGAGAATCCCCATGGTACATCTCCCCAATCTCCTGTGCTGCAAGACCAGCGCCAAAGTCAACAAAGCCTCCGATCGCATTTCGCTGCACAGCATTTCCGAAGTCATCACCATAGATGACTGTTTCAGCAACTGTTT
>JAGPBS010000064.1 GCA_018063245.1 Alphaproteobacteria bacterium
AATTAGAAAAACCCCCAGAGAGTATGATAAAGATTTATACAAGGAGCGTAACCAAATTGAGCGTATGTTTAATAAAATGAAGCATTTCAGAAGAGTAGCAACGCGATATGACAAATTGGCGGTCTCTCATATGGCTTTTGTTCTTCTATCTGCTATTTATTTGTGGCTAAAGTGAATGTCGACACTACCTAGGCATCTCTTTGTTTTATCATTTAAATAAAATATATTGACAATTTTATTTAAATGATTTATTCTAGAAAAAGAGAATAAAAAGAGGAGGTTAAAATGCCTATCGCAAAAACATTACCTGTTACATCGACAGAAGTTCGCTTAGCGGAAGAAAAGTTACAAAAGTATAATGTGGAAAACACTCAAGCTGGGATGAGACGACTCTATTTCGGTCAAAAATTTGAAAATTTATCAGCCGTTCAGCATCAGTTGAAGGAATTTGATATTGTTCAATCATCAACACTGCATGCAGTTGTTCGTGATTTTACATTGCATGTGATTCAAGACACCAAGGATCTGTTTACGCGTGGCAATCATAGAGATAGTGATTTGGATAATTGCCTGAAGGATTTACAATTTGCTATGGTTTTATTGGATCGAGAAAAGGTAAAGGGCAATGGTTTCGTTGCTGCTTTTAAATCATTTCTGCAAAATTTAGTGGATCATATCAAAGGACGCCATGTTTCTGAATCAGACTTATATCAAGCCTATGCTGATTTTGCTGTAAAAGTTGATGAGATCAAATTGAGTGGAGGCTCACTAGAGCTCTATACAAAATGGATGCAATTCTTTAAAGATTTGGGCGTTGTCATGACAAAAGACGGATATAAAGTTAAAAATGAAGGATCTGTCGCTAAAGTCATCGGCAATAAACCTTTAGTAGAAAAGCCAAAAAATGTTCTTTTCGCTGAAGAGCCTGATGTTGTGCAGCCCTCTCATCACCATCCTGAAAAGTTTGTGAAGGGCAAAAGAGTACGTAAGTACGAGATTGAAGAGTGAGATTATTAGAATGAATATGAATCGTCATTCAGAGCCACCTCCTTAAGAGGTGGCGTGGAATCTCAGTTAATTAAGAATTGAGTGCAATTCCTTTTGAAAGATTCAGAGACTCCATCAGCCTACGCCAAGGCTTTGGCCTGACAGGCGGGCTTCTGTAGAAGCCCTCTGAGTGACGGCACTTTTACCCTTTCCATCAAGGAAATATGTAACCTACCTCGCAATGACGTTCTGTATAATTGCTGTATGATCGGCCATGGATAACGGTAGAGCGATTTTCGTAGCAGTATAGTATTCCTTACACAGAATAATACATTGCATACTCAATTGGGTGAGGGGCTGTTTCAAAAGCATCCACTTCTTCACGTTTCAGAGCAATATAGCCTTCAATCATATTCTTTGTGAAAACATCACCACGGAGGAGGAATTGATGATCTGCCTCAAGTGAATCAAGAGCCTCACGCAGAGATCTTGCCACAGTTGGAATGTTTTGCAATTCAACAGGCGGAAGGTCATATAAGTTCTTATCCATCGCTTCACCTGGGTGAATTTTGTTCTGAATTCCATCAAGTCCAGCCATTAATAGCGCTGTGAATGCTAGGTATGGGTTTGCTGAAGGATCAGGGAAACGAATTTCAACACGTTTTGCTTTTGGGCTTACGCCAAAAGGGATCCTGCAAGAAGCTGAACGATTGCGTGCAGAATAAGCCAAGAGCACAGGCGCTTCATACCCAGGTACAAGTCTTTTGTAGCTGTTTGTTGTTGGGTTTGTAATGGCGTTTAATGCACGTGCATGTTTGATAATGCCGCCGATGTAGAAAAGAGCTGTTTCAGATAGATCTGCATATGAATTGCCTGCAAAAAGAGGCTTTCCGTCTTTCCAAAGAGATTGGTGAACGTGCATCCCTGAACCATTATCACCAAAGACTGGTTTAGGCATAAAGGTTGCTGTTTTGCCATATGAATGAGCAACATTATGAACAACATACTTATAGAGCTGCATATTATCTGCTGTTGAAACGAGTGTGTTAAAGCGAAGACCTAGCTCATGTTGAGATGGGGCAACTTCATGATGGTGCTTTTCAACTTCAACCCCCATTTCAGCAAGTGTTGAAACCATTTCAGCACGAATATCTGAGAGAGAATCAATTGGACCAACTGGGAAGTAACCGCCTTTAACAGCTGGTCTGTGTCCCATATTACCCTCAGCATAGGTTTTCCCTGTGTTGTAAGGCCCTTCTTCAGAGTCAAATTCAAAAAAACTGTGGTTCATGTCAACTTTATAGCGAACATCATCAAAGACAAAGAACTCAGCTTCTGGCCCCATAAATGCTGTATCTGCAATGCCTGTTGACTTGAGATATTTTTCAGCGGCTCTGGCAATTGAGCGTGGGTCTCTTGAGTAAGGCATGCCTGTTGTTGGCTCAAGAACATCACAGAAAACAGCAATTGTTGGCTGTGCTGCGAACGGATCGAGGTAGGCAGTCTCTAGATCAGGCATTAAAACCATGTCTGATTCATTGATTGCTTTCCATCCTGAGATAGATGAACCATCAAACATAAAGCCTTCAGCTAATGTTTCAGCATCGATTGTTGAAATATGCTGCGCTGTATGCTGCATTTTTCCCTTAAGATCTGTAAAACGCAAATCAACATACTGTGCGTTTGTCTCTTTTAAGAGTGTCATAAGCTTGTTTTTTGTCACTTCTGATAGGTTTGCTTTTGTCATGTTATCCTCGGTTTAAATGGTTGTGTTTAAAGCGCAATGCTTCCTGCTTCTTCGGTTCTGATGCGAATCACATTTTCAAGAGGGGTAATAAAAATTTTACCATCTCCAATGCGGCCAGTTTGAGCTGATGAAATCAAAGCCTTAACAATGTTATCGACATGATCATCATCAGCAAAGATTTCGATTTTGAGCTTCGGTAGAAAATCGACAACATAATCTGTCTCTTTGTAGAAGTCCGTTTGCCCTTTTTGACGACCGAATCCTTTAACTTCAGTAAGTGTCATTCCTTTAACGCCAACTTTTTCAAGGGCATCTTTAACGTCGTCTAGCTTGAAAGGCTTGATAATGGCTTCGATTTTTTTCATGTGAGTCCTGTTTCAAATATCATCTTCATGGTAGTATATTGTATAGGGCGCCCGAGTTAAATATTTTTTTTGCAAAAAAATGAAAAAAATAAAAGACAACACTTGACGAAGGGAATAAGTTCAGGCATAAGTATAGCGTATGGCGGCGGTAGCTCAGTTGGTAGAGCTCTCGGTTGTGGTCCGAGCGGTCGCGGGTTCGAGTCCCGTCCGTCGCCCCATCTTGTTAATAAGCCTTAAATTGAGGTCAATCTTTAAGTGTTGATTTCAAATTTATATTGGGTATAATTGACGAAATTGCGGGTGTGGCGGAATTGGTAGACGCACTGGATTTAGGTTCCAGCGACGAGAGTTGTGGGGGTTCGAGTCCCTTCACCCGCACCATTTTCCTTTCGGAAAGTGGTTTAGAGATCTCAAAAACGTAGAAATGAAAAAGTATCAACATAGATAAGCTCAAGATAAGGTAAAGATTATGAATATCAAAGAACTCAAAAATGACGGTTTAAGTAAAGAATTTGAAATTGCAGTTTCTGTCGACACTTTGCTTGAGTTAAAACAAAAAGAGATCACAAGACTAACACAAAAAGTGAAGATCGATGGCTTCCGTCCAGGTAAAGCACCAGTCCATATTGTTGAGCAAAGATATGGCGCTGAAATCTCTTCACAAGTGTTTGAAAAATCTATTGATAAATCTCTTCGTGAGTTTTTTGAACAAACAAAACATGAGCCAGCTCATCAGCCAAAGATTGATATTGTTGATTATAAGCCAGATCAAGCGCTTGTTTATAAAGTTGCTTTTGAAACAATGCCTGAAATCAAAGTTTCTGATGCAGATTTTTCAAAATTGAAAATTAGCAAAAAAGTTGCAAAAGTTGAAGATGCTGATGTGCTAAAAGCGTTAGAAGATATTGCAAAAAATGATGCAAAATCTGAACCAATTAAAACAAAACGTGCAGCTAAATCAGGGGATATTGTCATTATCAACTTTGATGGATCTGTTGATGGTGAAAGAAAAGACGGCATGAAAGCTGAAAGTTTCTCACTTGAGCTTGGATCAAAATCATTTATTGGTGATTTTGAAGAGCAAATCGTTGGTAAAAAAATTGGCGATCACTTTGATGTGAATGTCACGTTCCCAGCTGATTATCATGAAGCTTCACTTTCTTCAAAACCAGCTGTTTTCAAAATTGATCTTCTTGAAATCCATGAAAAAACAGCCGCAACAATTGATGAAGAATGGGCAAAGTCAAAAGGAGCTAAGTCTCTTGATGAAATGAAAACTGACATTCGCACATATCTTGAAAAAATGTACAAAGATGCAAGCAGAACGGCTTCTAAAAAAGATATTTTAGACGTGATTGCTGGTCACTTCAAATTCCCACTGCCTTTAGCAATTGTTGAAGAAGAAATCAAATCGATTAAAGATATGGAATCTAAGTCATCAAATCCTGCACATGGAGAAGAAGGACACGTTCACGGACCTAATTGCAATCATGATCACGATCATGAAGAGGAAGAAAAATCGAAGGGCAAAAAGAAAACTGCAAAAAAATTAGATGCATCAGCTGAAGATAAAATGTCTGATGATGAGATCAGATCAATTGCAGAACGCCGCGTTCGCCTGGGTCTTCTTTTCAATGAAATTGGTAAAATCAATAAGATTGAAGTGACGCAAGGTGAGCTTGTTGAAGCTTTATCTGCGCAAGCACGTCAATATCCTGGTTACGAAAAGCAAATTTTTGAAATCTATCGCAAGAATGAAAAGCTCATTGATTCACTCAGAGCGCCAATTTTTGAAAATAAAGTGATTGATTTCATTCTAGATAAATCAGATGTTAAGGAAATTACTGTCAAGATGGATGAGTTAATGTCATCTTCTGAATAAGAGATCTAAACATCAAATGGAAAATAAGTATCAAGGCTCACGAAACGCCTAACAAGAAAAATGAAAGGGTACGAAATGGTTGATCCAGTTTCACAATATATGAATTATCTTGTTCCGACTGTTATTGAACAGACAAACCGTGGTGAAAGAGCCTTTGATATTTACTCTCGTCTTTTAAAAGAGCGTATTATTTTTTTGACAGGCCAGGTCGATGATCAGTCAGCCAATTTGATTTGTGCGCAGCTTCTGTTTCTTGAATCAGAAAATCCGAAGAAAGATATTTCATTCTACATCAATTCTCCAGGTGGTGTTGTAACGGCCGGTCTTGCGATCTATGATACAATGCAATATATCAAATCTCCTGTATCAACAGTCTGTATGGGGCAGGCAGCCTCTATGGGCTCATTCCTTTTAGCAGGTGGTGCAGCAGGTAAGCGTTTCTCACTCGAAAATGCTCGGATTATGATTCACCAACCGCGTGGTGGTGCACAAGGTCAAGCAACCGACATTGAGATTCAAGCGCAGGAGATTTTGAGACTGCGTAAAAGATTGAACGAAATTTATGTTCATCATACAGGTCAGACAATGAAAGCTGTTGAAACAAATATGGAGCGGGATAAATTCTTCTCAGCTTCTGAAGCGAAGACTTTCGGCCTGATTGACCATGTTGTAACAACCCGTGAAGAAGCTGAAAAAGCAATTGCGGATGTGGGCTCGAAAGAAAAGTGATTAAGTAATTGGGACATAGTCTCTTTTCAGACAATTAGATACAGTCATTCAGAGTCGCCTCCTTAAGAGGCGACGTGGAATCTCAGCAAAGTATCTATCTAAACTGCACTTATTTGTTGTTTTAGAGACTCCACGCCCTCCGAAAAGGAGGGCTCTGAGTGACGACACTAATTTATATGGCAATCCTGAGGGGTAACAGGAATGGAATGACAACCTCCCCACCATTTACTCTTTAGCAAAGAATTCTCCGTTATAGTAAAGCAATTCACAACACAGCATGGAGTTCTTTATGAGCCAATTTATCCGCACCTATAAGTCAGAAATTTTCTGGGCCTTTTTCTGTCTTATTCTCGGCCTTGTCTCTGGTTTTGCCATTGAGCCAAATGCGTATCTTTGGTATGAAACAATTTCAAAGCCAAGCTTTACAGCACCGAACTGGGTTTTTGGCCCTGTCTGGTCGATTCTCTATCTTATGATGGGAACGGCTTTTGGGAAACTCATGAAAGCGCCTTTAGAAAACAAAGGGCTCGTGATTCTCTTTATTGTGCAATTTGCCCTTAATCTTATTTGGACACCGCTGTTCTTTTATTTGCATCGCATCGATTTAGCACTTTATGATCTGTGTCTTTTGTGGCTCAGCCTCTGTTTATGGATGGCCTTAACGCGCCATAAACGCCTTTTGTTTCTTCTCTTCTTGCCCTACTTTTTATGGGTGAGCTTTGCCTTTTTCCTCAATTGGAATCTCTATCAATTAAATCTGCCTCAATAGAGGTGCTACTGTCAAGCGATGTAATAGCGCCTCAGCTTCCGGGTGATTTTGATCCGCGGCCAGTCTTAAATAACGAATCGCTTTCTCACGATTAACATTCGTTCCAAGACCTTCATGATACATTCTACCAACCATGAATTGAGCCCCAGCGTGTCCTCTTTTTGCAGCTCTTTTAAAGGCGGGTAAAGCATCAAAATATCGAGGAATTCCATTGAAAATATGACCTAGGCCCTCAAATAGAATCCGCCCCATGCGATAGCTATATTCGGCTGGCTTTGTTGGATTATATGATAAAAAGCGATATTGCAAATAGGCCTTGTGATAATTTTGAATGTTAGGATTAGGATGTTCAAAATAAAACTGAGCAACACGTTCCATTGAAGGCGTATGACTTAAATCAGCGGCTCTCTCAAAGCATGCCATTGCTTTTTGCTGATTGTTCAAAGGGCCTTCATAGAGAGAGGCTATTTGAAGATGTGCTCTGATAGAGTCTTGATCTGCCGCCAGATTTAAAAAGAACAGAGCATCATCAAATCTCTTTTTGTTTGCGTAAATTTGACCAATATCAAGTTGAGCTTGTAGACTATTTTCATGGCGGGCTTTATGTTTCAGCCATTTCCGCGCTCGACGGACGCCTCTTTCTGCAGCACTTTTAATAAGAACATATCCTCGATTCTGGTCTGGCAGGACACCATCACCATTGTAATAACAAATGCCTAAGCTAAAAGTGCCTCTGGGTGATCCTATATGATCGGCCCTGGTAAAATATTCAAAGGCGATTTGAAAATCTCGCCTCTTTTCAGTCTCTGTATAGGCTAAATCTCCTAGATAATAATAAGCCTCTGCTCTTAAATGAATTGGGGCATCACCGTTAAAGACAAGAATGTTTAGATGGTCTTTTGCCAGATTGCGATCTGGAGCAAAATCAATCACTTGCTTGAAGTCAATTTGTGGGCCGGTAATGATGAAGCATCCACGGACATAAGCCTCACCAAGCATGAAGGCCGCCTGAGGGCTCCCGAGTTTTATTGCGATCCTCAGACAAGCTAAAGCAATATAAGGGTTACTAGCATGTTTAACCAATTTATATTCAGCTATTGCAAGCTGCGGTATATGTTTCTTATTTTCAGGTGCTTTGTCTCTTTCAGCTTTGAGAGCTGTTAAAGCTGTGGGATGACCTTTGATAGCCGCTTGCTTGAGGTACTCACACCTTGTTTCAAATGATGTCCAAAGTTTCGGTGAGTAAGTCTCTCCATAGGCACCAGCATAATAGAGAGCGTCAATATTTCCTTCTTCAATGTATTCACGAATCAAGGACAAGATTATAGCGTCATTCAGTATAACTTTGAGGTGTTTTTGGTTATATGAAGCACAGGTATATTCCTCTTTCAAAAAATCAATGAGATATTGTTTTGCTTTGATTAGATTTTGATGGGGTACAATGGAATAATACTCAATAAGCTGTGGTAAAACATTTTTATTGTCATGCTCTTTGTAAGAGGTCTCTAAATAAGGAATGGCTTTATCGATCGCTTTTATTTCAATAAAATGATTACCGAGCAAATAGCAAGCATTTCCCCCAAGCATTTCTATTGGTGATGATAGATAGAGCGGCACTAACTGCCATGCTCCTTTTTCAAAGATCATCGGAGACTTTAACGCACACTCTAAATAGACTCTGGTTTCTCGGATTTCAGCAGATGCTGCGTAAATGAGACCGATAAAGAAAGAGAGTAGGGCTCTTAACTTACTTTCCCGCGGCGTCAATTCAACTTCTCTCTTTTCTAATTGAGATCGAAAGGAAGGCGGAATCTGTCTGACAATCGCAGGCAGATCAATGCTTTTATCAATGAGGAAAGCTCTCAACAGCTCTTTTTGATGAGGATTTGGTGCATGAAAAACTTGTTGTAATGCACGTAGATTACCTTTTTTGGCAGCTTCAAGAATCTCATTAATGAGATTCTTTGTACAGTTCAAGAATATAGGTTCTGCTGCTAAATCTGCTAGGATCTCCTGTAATGCCAGAAGACCTGATACATTCTCTTTACAATATTGAAAAAACGCCACATAAGCAGTATCCAAAGCCTGTCGGTAGTTTGGAAGCAAGTAATTGTCTGATATTGCTTTTGATGCCCAGGCCCTAAAATCTCTGATGGCCTGAAAATTTCCTCTCCGAGCAGCATCTATGACAGCTGTTGAATAGGGCTCCCTCAATTGCTGATGTCGATGTTTAAAATAAGAAGTGGCTGGAGTCTCCCGATTATCAAGACTGTAAATGGCTGTTGAATAATGATTCACAAATGTCTTCATTTCATGATCAGGAACGTCACGTATGATAGATTCAAGAAGATCAGCAAATGCTTCTTTATCAGGGGCGCATCTCAAGAGATGTCTCATTGCGATTGGAAAAAACGCTCCCTTTGAGGCAAGCTTCAAATAATCAATAGCTTTATCCCGGCTATCTGGATTTTTTAGGAACATGACACCCAGTAGAAAATATGCGCCGGCGGCTGCCAAGCGTTCCTCGTCAAACAAGGCAATTTCTGCTTTGGTGAAATTTTTTTCGACATCATAAAATGACTTTGCAAATTGGTAAGACAGTTCTTGATCTGCTTTGCGTGCAACTTCGCAATGTAAATCAAGAGCTTTCACCATATTTCGTTGCACAACGCGGCCATTCGTATAAATATTTGCCAGAATACATGTTGCATTTGTATCTTGTGCTAAAGAGGCATAAATAAAGGCTTCTCTTTCTAAGTGTATTGGGTGTTTAAATTGAGGATATTCAATAATATCTGATGAATCTATATTGGTTGACATCACATAAAAATGGCGGGCATTTCTTAATAGATGAGTATTATCGCGGAGATTTTCTCTGGTACACGTAACCCATGATGTTGGATTCGTATATCCGATTAAATCTTTGATTGCTTGATCAATTGAAGGAAGGACTGGATTAGAATCCTTTATGACATAAATGATTGCTTCTAGCTCTCCGCCCTCAATGGCTGTGATAAGGTAACGCTCCGAAAACTCTCCTGATTGGATAAGATGAAGACAGGCTCTTGGATTGCCTTGATCAGCCAAGCTTTTTAATAACGGAATATTGCCTATAAAGCTAAGATAGTCAGGGTTTTGATCTAAGTTCGTCCCTTTACAAAAATTAAGGTGATTAAATCGTGCCTTCATTTTTTTGAAATCATTCATATTATTGGCGTCCATTACATCTTTACAGGGCAATTTTACTTGTGCAATGTGCTGGATGAGAGTTTGATAGGCTTGATGCCCCCTCATTGCAAGATCAAATATTTCTAAGAGAGGCAAGTGGTGTAAATATTTTATGAAAAGTTCTGTAAATTGAGGAAATCCTTTTTCAATCAAATATGAAATGGCTAACATACGCCTTACTTCAGGGTGTTTTGGAGGTATGGTCGTCTGTATATGCTTCTCGAATATTGATGTTTCACACAAATACATGATCAGAAAGTGACTATAAAAACTATCATTCTTTAACATCTTCAAGGCTATATAGATAGCCGCCCGCCTTGTATCTATACTACAATACAAACTATGGAGTAAAAGAGAAAAGTCAAATTCATCGAGGCTACTTGTTTCTCTTTTATAGAGATCAATCATCTCAGGGGTAATATCTATGTCGATTATGTCATGGACTCTTTGAATGAGCTCCGCATCTGGAATATCATGAGGTCCATAAACAGGATTATCTATAGAGGCTGAATGAATTGGCTGAATATGTGACATATGAATTCCGAATGAGGTGAAAGTAAAAATAAAGAGCAAGAAACTTTAGCTAATTGCATTATTGTATAGAAACTCTTCCTTAAATACAAGGGTAGGGGTGTTTTTCTGGGTGTGATTAATCAAGACTTATGTCATCCATCTCGTCATTCAGAGTCGTCCCCAAAAGGGACGACGTGGAATCTCTGCAGTGTATCAATCTAAACTGTACTTATTGTTGTATTCTAGAGACTCCACGCTCTCCTGAGGGAGGGCTCTGAGTGATGGTATGGACGCCTATGATAAAATTAGATTTATCAACGGCTTCACTTAATAGTAAACTATGAAGGAGCCACAAAAATGAACCAA